>JBEGOO010000044.1:0-3693 GCA_041182045.1 Verrucomicrobiota bacterium | reverse complement strand
GGCCAGGAGCTTCTCGGTGAGCGAGGTGCCGGTGGCGACTTCCTGCAGCTTGAAGAGCGCCCGGATGACCCGGACGATGCGGTAGATGCGGACGATCTGGAGGGTGCGGAAGGCGGCGTCGAAGGGGATGCTGGCGAGGAGGTCGATCCAGCCCCACTTCCAGAAGCCGCGCGACCAGCCGTCGCGGCGCCAGCGGATGACCACGTCGAGCAGGAAGATGCCGCAGGCGGCGCGGTCGACGAGCATCAGCTGATGCAGGGTCCCGGCCGAGAGGGTCGCGAAGGTCTCGACGATGACGAGCGAGAGGGAGAGGACGGCGACGGCGAGGACGAACCAATCCCACGGGCGGAGCTTCTCCTTGAGTTCGTGATGGATGGCCATGGCGCACCTTGGCCGAAGGCGGACCCGGACTCAAACGGAAAGCCCGCCATGGCTAGGCTCTTGCCACGGACCGTCCGCGGGCTTTCCTGCGGGCATGGCCTCCCTGCCCTCCTCCCGCCGTGAATTCCTCGGCGCCGCCGCCTTCACCCTCGCCGGCCTCGCCGCCGGGTCCGCCCGCCTGGCCGCCCAGGAGGCGCCCAAGGCGCCCGTGAAGCGCCCGCCCAACCCGTACGTCTACAAGTTCAAGATCGGCGCGATCGAGGCCTTCTCGATCAGCGACGGGCACATGCTCTTCCGCGAGGGCCTCAACCTGATGTGGCCCGAGGCCGACCGGCCGAAGATGAAGGAGGCGATGGTCTTCAACCGCGAGCGGCTCGACGCCCTGCCCCTCTACATCAATATCCTGGGCCTGCGGATCGGCGACGAGGTCGCGCTGATCGACGCGGGCTTCGGCGAGCGCCACCCGAACGTGAACTTCGGCTGGATGGAGGAAGGTCTCCGCTCCCTCGGCATCAAGCGCGAGCAGGTGACGGCGGGCTTCCTCAGCCACTCGCACTCCGACCACCTCGATGGCTTCGTGGACCGCGACAAGCCGGCCTTCCCCAACGCGAAGATCTACCTGCTGCAGGAGGAATACGACTTCTGGCGCGGCCCGAACCCGGACTTCTCCAAGTCCAAGCGCGACAAGAAGCCGCTGCCGAACATGGTGAAGACGGTCTGCCGCAACTTCGACATCCTCAAGGACCAGCTGGTGATCGCGAAGGACGGCCAGAAACTCTTCCACGACGCCGTGGAGGTCCTCGCCGCCCCGGGCCACACCGACGGCCACGCCTGCTTCGAGATCCGCTCCGGCGAGGAATCGCTCGTGCACATCAGCGACGTCGTCCACCACCACGTGCTCATGTTCGAGAACGTCGGCTGGACGGTCGCGATGGACCATGACCCCGAGACGGCGGTCAAGACGCGCCGCAAGCTCTTCGCCCGGATGGCCGCCAACAAGTCGCGCGCCTTCGGCTTCCACCTCCCGTGGCCCGGCATCGGCACGGTCGTCCCGAAGGGCGACCAGTACGCCTGGGTGCCGGAACGCTGGAGCTGGGGTTCGTAAGCCGGGCGGGCGCCCGTCGGCTCAACGGCCGTGCGGGAACTGCTTGAGGAGGTCGGCGGGGTTCAGGAAGCCTTCCTGAGCCTTGGTCGCGGCGCGTTCCTGGGCGACCTGCGCCGGGGTGATCGGCGAGGCCTGGTTACCGAAGGCGTTGCGCACGTAGGTCAGGACGCCGGCGAGCTCCTGGTCGCTGAGGCCCTTGAAGGCGGTCATCGGGACCTGGCCGGGGTATTTCACGCCGTTGACCTCGATCGGGCCCATGAGGCCGTGCAGGGCGATGCGGATGAGGCGTTCCGGGCTGCCCGTGACCCACGCGGACTTCGCGATGGGCGGGAACTGGGCGGCGGGCAGGCCTTGGCCGTCGGCCTGGTGGCAGGTGATGCAATGGGCTTCGCGGCGGTAGACCTCGGCGCCGAGCTCGAAGAGCCGCTTGGCGTCGCCGGTCAGGGTCGTCACGGCCTTGGCGGCCTCCGGAGCCTGGACGGAGCCACCGTTCTGGTAGGTCTCGACGGCGGCGAAGACCGGCTTGAGCCAGGCATCCTCGGGCTGACGGCGAGCCTCCGCGAGGACCTCGAGGGCGACGGTCTTGTCCAGCCAGCTGGCGGCGTTGACGGCTTCGAGGCGGACGCGGCCATGGGCGTCGCCGGCGGCGCGGCGCAGGAGCGAGGCGTGGTCGGACACGGCGGCGGTGTTGTAACGGAGGACGCGCACGGCGGCGGCGCGGACGCGATGGTCCTTGGCCTGCAGGAGTTTCTTGAGCAGCGGGACGTCCACGCGGTCGAGGCCCCAGCTGACCCAGAGGCCTTCAAGCTGATGGCGCTCGAGGTTGACGTCATCGGCCTTGAGCGAAGGTAGCCAGCGATGGAGGCCGGCGAGGACCTCGTCGGCCGGACGGCCGCGCAGCTCGAGACGGGTGCGGGAGCGGGCGCGATCCTCGGGCAGGGTCAGGTTGGCGAAGAGCGCGTCGATCGAGGCGCCGGCGATGACGGGCGGGGTGACCAGCGGGCGGGACGGGTAAGTGAGGCGGTAGATGCGGCCGTGCGTGTGGTCGCGCAGCGGGTCGCGGGCGCTGTGCTGCATGTGGCCGATCAGCACGTTATGCCAGTCCGCGACGTAGAGGGACCCATCCGGGGCGAACTCCATCGAGACCGGCCGGAAGTTGCCGTCCTTGGACTGCAGCAGGTTCTGGCGGAAGGTGAGTTTGAAGCCCGTGCCGTCCTCGGCGACCGCGTGCTGCTTGGTGCCGAGGAAGCCGATCGTGTTGTTGATCAGGATGTCCCCCTGCACGTCGTCGGGGAAGTGGCGGCTGCTGACGAACTCGAGGCCGGCGGTGGGGCGGACCATCTGGGCCTTGGGCACGAGGTTCGGCGGCAGCGGGGCGAACTCGCCGAACGGCACGCGCAGCGTGGCCGGGGACATCCAGCGCAGGTTGGGGTCGGACGTGTCGGCGAAGAAGTCCTGGCCGTACGCGTCGAACGCGATGCCCCAGGGATTCGGGATGCTCAGGCGGGCGGTGCGCTCGAGCTGCCGGCGCTGCGGGGAGTAGCGGAAGAAGCCGCCGTTCGTGCTGCGCTCGACCCCATAGGCGGTCTCGACGTGGCTGTGCAGGAACGTGCCTTCGCCCATGTAGAAGGCGCCGGAGGGATCGGACCGGAACGCGTGGATCGCGTGGTGCGTGTCATGGTCGTCGAAGCCGCTCAGCACGACTTCGGCGCGATCGGCGCGGTCGTCGCCATCGGTGTCGCGGAAGCGCATCAGATGGCTGCTCTGCGGGACGTACACGCCCTGCGGCGAGAACTCGAAGGAGAGCGGCAGGTGCAGGCCGCGGGCGAAGACCGTCTGCTTGTCGGCCTTCCCGTCGCCGTCGGTGTCCTCGAGGATGAGGATCTTGTCGTCGGGCTTGGCGTCGCCCGGGCGCCACTGCGGGTAGCTCGGCATCGTGGCCACCCAGAGGCGACCGCGGTTGTCGAAGGTCAGGCGGACCGGGTTGGCGAGTTCGGGGAAACGCTCCTCGGAGGCGAAGAGCTCGACCTTGTAGCCGGCGGGCACGGCGAGGGATTGCACGGCCTCGGCGCCGGGCAGGTAGCTGGGGGAGCCGTTCTTGGTGTTGGTCGCGGAGTAGTTGGTCTTCACCGGCGGCAGCACGGTGGTCTGCGCGTCGGCCGCGGCCACGTCGAACTTCGCGCCCTTGGCGGCGGCCCAGACGGCGC
>JBEGOO010000043.1:0-4217 GCA_041182045.1 Verrucomicrobiota bacterium | reverse complement strand
CCGCCAGCTCCAGGACGAGAACGTCCGCGGCTACTACAAGTACATCGGCGGCCAGCTCACCCTCCTGCACAAGGGCTTCGGCGCCCGCGCCATGGTCGCCCTCGCCGGCGGCGTCCGCTCCGAGAAGGGGTATGACATGCAGCAGAAGTACAAGGGTCGTTACGTCGAGGACCGGGAGGTCGACGGCGCGATGATGATCCGCGCCGACTCGCCCATCACCGGGCCCCTCGCCCGCCTCAAGCGCCTGCCCGAGGCCGACTTCGCCGCCCAGGCCCCCGCCGTGATCGCCGCGGCGCTCGCCGACAAGAAGCTCGCGCTCAACCCGCTCGTCGCGGAGGCCCTCCGCAACCTCAAGCCGAAGACCCTCGACGAGGTCGCCTTCGCCTACGACGCCGTCTTCGTCAAGAATCACGAGCGCATCCTCGCCCACCTCCAGATGCGCGGCACGCCCGGCAAGCGCGGCGACCAGGACGACAAGGCGATCGCCCAGCTCGCCGCCTATCCCTTCCCCACGCCGAATTACGAGGAGCTCGCGACCACCACGCAGATGACGGTCCTCGTCTCGACCCGCGCCTTCTGCGAGCCGTGGCAGTCCGCGCCGGCCTTCCAGAACGGCAACATCCCGACGCGCTACTTCAAGTTCGACGCGATCAACGCGCTCGACCTGACCCACCCGGGAGGCCCCGGCACCGCCATGACCGTCGCCGACGCCGAGAAGCCCCGCGACACCAACGTCTACCTGCGCGGCGACCGCAACAAGAAGGGCCCGGTCGCCCCCCGCCAGTTCCTCGAGATCCTCGCCGGCCCGGACCGCCAGCCGTTCTACGAAGGCAGCGGCCGCCGCGAGCTCGCCCTGGCCATCGCCAACCGCACCAACCCGCTCACCGCGCGCGTCCTGGTCAACCGTCTCTGGCTCCACCACTTCGGCGCGGGCATCGTGTCGACCCCCGACGACTTCGGCAACATGTCCGAGAAGCCGACGCACCCCGAGCTGCTCGACTGGATGGCCCAGCGCTTCATGGACGACGGCTGGTCGATGAAGAAGCTGCACAAGCGTATCCTGATGTCGGCGACCTACCGCCAGTCCGCGAATCCCGCGGTCAACGCCCTCGTGGCGCAGAAGGGCGCCCTCGACCCGCTCAAGATCGACGCGGCCAACAAGTACCTCTGGCACGCCAACCTCCGCCGTCTGGACTTCGAGTCGATCCGCGACTCCATGCTCATGCTCACCGGCAAGATGGATTCCACCATCGGCGGCCGCCCGGTGAACATCACCGAGGATCCGATCAGCTACCGCCGCAGCATCTACGGTTACATCGACCGCGAGCGCCTGAGCGACCTCCAGTCCCAGTTCGACTTCGCCGACCCCGACATGGCGAACTCCAAGCGCGGCTCGACCATCGTCCCGCAGCAGGCCCTGTTCTTCATGAACAACGAGCTGTCGATCGTCGTGGCCCGCGCCGTCGCGGCCCGCCCCGAGGTGACCGGCGCCTCCTCCGACGACGCGCGCATCGCCCAGCTCTACAAGATCATGTACCAGCGCTCGCCGACCCCGGACGAGCAGCGCATCGCCCGCGAGTTCGTCCGCAAGGTCGCCGGCTACATCGACGAGCCCGTCGCCAAGGCCAAGCCCGCGCCGGTCGCCAAGGCCCCGAAGCCGAAGGCCAGCGAGCTCATGAACAAGCCCCTGCTGCCTTCGGCGCCCCTCGTGGCCGTCGAGGCCCCGAAGACCAAGGTCACCGGCGCCGGCCTCGTCAACGAGGGCGTCAAGATCGACAAGCGCCCGGTCACGCCGCTCGAGATGCTCGCGCAGGCGATGGTCTGCTCCAACGAATTCGTCTACCTCAACTAACCCCGTTTCTACAACCAAACCAAGACACATCATGGAAATCCAGAACTGCTCCAACAGCCTCCCGACGCCCAACTCGCGCCGCGAGTTCCTCCGCCAGACCGGCATGGGCCTCGGCACCGTCGCCTTCGGCACGATGGTCGCCGACTACCTCGTCGCCCCGGCCCGCGCCGAGATCTCGGCCGACCTCAAGCCGCGCAAGGCCCCGCTGCCGGCCAAGGCCAAGCACGTCATCCACATCTTCGCGGGCGGCGCCCCGTCCCACCTCGACACGTTCGACTACAAGCCGGGCATGAAGGCCTTCGCCGAGAAGTCCGCCTCCGGCCAGGGCGGCGTGATCTTCCCGACGCCCTTCGAGTTCAAGAAGTGCGGCAAGTCCGGCCTCGAGATCTCCGAGATCTTCCCGAAGCTCCAGGAGCAGGCCGACGAGATGTGCGTCATCCGCTCGATGCACTCCGACCTCCCGGCCCACGGCCCGGCGGCCAAGCTGATGCACACCGGCTCGGCGATCCTCACCAAGCCCTGCCTCGGCTCCTGGGTCCTCTACGGCCTCGGCACCGAGAGCCAGGATCTCCCCGGTTTCGTCAGCCTCGGCGGCGGACCTGACGGCCGCCAGTCGGCCTTCCTGCCCTCCATCTTCCAGGGCGCGAAGACCTCCTTCCGCCCGGGCGCCCCGGCGAACAAGGTGATCGCCAACCTCCAGAGCGAGTTCACGACCGAGGAGGCCCAGCGCAAGCAGCTCGACCTCGTCCACCAGCTCAACGAGCGCCACATGCAGACCGTCCAGAAGGACGAGCAGCTGGAGGCCCGCATCGAGTCCTTCGAGCTCGCCTTCCGCATGCAGACCGCCGCGACCGACGCGTTCGACATCTCCAAGGAGTCGCAGAAGACCCGCGACGCCTACGGCAAGAGCGACCTCGGCGCCAAGCTGCTCTGCGCCCGCCGCCTCGTCGAGCGCGGCGTCCGCTTCGTCCAGATCGACGCGGGCGGCTGGGACCACCACACGAACATCTTCACCTCGGCCGCCCGCACCGGCGCGGCCATCGACACCCCGGCGGCGGCGCTCATCGCCGACCTCAAGCAGCGCGGGCTGCTTGACCAGACCCTGATCATCTGGGGCGGAGAATTCGGCCGCACCCCGACCACCGCGGGTCGCGTGAACCAGAACTCCGGTCGCGACCACCACTCCAAGGCCTATTGCTGCTGGATGGCCGGCGGCGGCGTCAAGGGCGGCATGCACTACGGCGAGACCGACGAGATCGGCGCCCAGGTCGCCGCCGACGGCGTCGACATCCATGACCTCCACGCGACCATCCTGCGTCTGCTCGGCTTCGACCACACGAAGCTGACCTACCGCTACAACGGCCGCGACTTCCGCCTGACCGACAACTTCGGCAAGATCGTCGACAAGGTCATCGCCTGAGCGCCGCCGGCGCCGGTTCCGGGGCGGACGTCGCGAGGCGTCCGCCCCGCTTGTTTTCCGGGGTTGCGACCCTCTCCGCCACCGCCAGACTGACGGGGTGGGACGCCTCCTCTCGCTCCTCGCCCTCGCGGTCGTCGCGTGCGTCCTGCTGGGGCGCACCTTGAGCCCGCCCCCCGTCGCGTCGTCCGCGCCAGCGGCCCGCCCGGTCGCGGCTCCGGTCGTCGCGTCGCCCGCGTCCTCCGCGCCCACCCGCGTCGTCGGTTCCCTCGTCCCGCGCGCCGTCACCCTCGCCGAGCCCGCGTCGGTCGCGCCGGCGGCGGAGCCCGCGCTACCGGCGTCGCCCACCGCCGCCGCGGCCCATCTCGACCCGCGGAGCGGGCGGTTGCCGACCGCGGGCGTGACCGGCGTCGACGCCTTGGGGCGGCGCGAGGTCCGTTACGACAACGGCGTCACCGCCTCGTCCCGCGTCGACCCGCTCGGCGGCGTCAGCACGCGTTTCTCGAACGGCGTCACGGCCGAGAGCCGCACGGACCTGCTCGGGTCGACGACGACGCGTTTCTCGAACGGCGTGACCGCGAGCTCGCGCGTGGACGCGCTCGGCCACGTGGAGACGCGCTTCTCGGACGGGACCAGCGCGACCACGCGGATCGACGCGCTGGGCAACCGGGTGACCACCTACTCCGACGGACGGACCGAGACCTTGCGCCCGGACCCGTTGTCGCCGTCGCCCGCCGCCGCGACCGACTCCCGACGTCCCGGGCGCCGGTAAACGGCGTGATTTGACGCAACAGGGCGCTTGAAAGCGACCTCTCGCAGGCCTACGTTCCGTACCTCATCACCCCATGAAACGCTTCCTCCCCCTCCTGGTCGCCGCGCTCGGCGTCGTCTCCCTCGCCGCGGCCGAGTCCTTCACCTCCGGTCCCGGTTGGCTCGATTTCCCGGGCG
>JBEGOO010000042.1:0-7256 GCA_041182045.1 Verrucomicrobiota bacterium | reverse complement strand
CCGCGCGTGACGCCGAGCTGGTTGAGGACCTTGAGGTCGTTCCAGAGGGCGGTGCCGTCGATGTCGCCCTTCAGCAGGGCCTGATACTTCTCGAGCGTACGCGTGACCGTCGAGGCGTCCTCGTCGACGAACTCGACGCGGAAGCGACGGACGCCGAGGGCGAGGAGCTGGGTGACGTATTCGGCGCCGGTCTGGGCGCGCGAATTGAAGAGCGTGTTCCGGCAGCCGGCGTCGGCCTTGAGGATATGCTCGGCGCCGACGCGGTCGCGCAGCTTGACGCGGTGCTTCTCGCACGGACGGCCGCAGTCGCGGTAATCCTTGCCCTTCGAGAGGAAGGTGCAGAACACGCAGTGCTCCATGTGGAACATCGGCATGTGCTGGTGGATCGTGACCTCGAACCATTCGGGCGGGGCCGATTGGAAGAGCGCGGTGACCTGCTCGGAGTTGAGGTCATAGGAGGCCGTCAGGCCTTCGAGGGCATGCTCGCGCATGAGCCACTCGGCGGTCAGGCCGTTGGCGACGTTGAGGGAGAAGTCGCCGCGGAGGCGCTTGCCCTTGAAGGCGCGCAGGTTCTCGTGGTTGCGGACGAGGTAGCCGTCGGCCTCGCAGGAGAGCACGATCTCGCTGACGCGTTCCTCGCCCTGCTTATGGATGCGCGGGCCCATGGCCCAGAACTCGACCTTGCGGCCGGCTTCCTGCTCATAGGCGCGGACGCGGGCGACCGCGGCGCGGAATTTCTTCGGGTCCTCGTATTCCGCGTAGATGACGCGGGCGCCGCTGGCCAAGGCCGGCTCGAGCTGTTCGGGCTCGCGGATGACGACGACGATCTCGGCTTCGCCCGGACGCCTTGGCTCGAAGGCGGCGACCTTCGTCGCCGCTTCCTCGTAAGGCAGCAAGGTCCAGCGGAGGGGCTGGCTGCGGAGCTTGGCGACCTGGTCCGCGAGGTCGCGGCGCAGGCGGTTCAGCTCGCTGACGGGGATGATGAGGGCGCCTTCGAGGTCGGCCTGCAGCTCGCCGAGTTCGAAGCCCGTGTCGCCGAGGCGGCCGAGCTGATCGCGCAAGGTCGTCACGTCCATCGGACGCTTCTCGGCGGCGGCGCAAGGCATCGCGGTCTCGCCGGCGACGACGTGGCCTTCGCCGTCGTTGAATTCGACGCGCAGGGGCTGGCCGAGACGGCCGATGACCTTGGCATGGAGCGGACGGCGGTAATTGGCCTTCTCGCGGTCCCAGGAATCGTGCAGACGCTTGTCGAGTTCCTGGTCCTTGGTCTTCCAGAGGATCGCGCCGGGCTTCACCTGCGACCAATCGACGTCTTCGCGGCCGAAGCGGATGAACGTCAGGCCGCCGCGGGCGGGCTCGAGGCCGTGGACGAAGCCGCCCTGCTCGCGTTCGGCCGGCTTGCCCTGGTCGAAGACCACGCCATCGCCTGGCTTGAGCGGGCCTTCGAGTCGCATCGTCACGCCGTTCGTGGCGACGTCGACGACCGTGCCGAGGTAGGCGCCGCGCTTCTTGCCGAAGCGGGCATGGACGAGGTGCTGGTTGTCGATGCCGCGGAGCCAGCCCGTATGGAGGCCGCGCGAGAACGTCATCTGCATCGCGTAGTCCTCTTCCTGGCGGACCTGCAGGGCGGCGCGATCGGCGTCGGCGCCCTTCGCGAACGCGTCCCACGCGGCGTCCACCGCGCGACGGTAGGCCTTCGTGATGGCGGCGACGTATTCCGGGGACTTCAGGCGGCCTTCGATCTTCAGGGAACGGATGCCGGCGCGGATCAGGTCGGGGACGACCTCGATGCCCGCGAGGTCCTGCGGCGAAAGCAGGTAGGCCTTGTCGCCGAGGTCGCGGACGACGCCGTCGACCACGAGTTCATAAGGCAGGCGGCAGGCCTGGGCGCATTCGCCGCGGTTAGCCGAGCGGCCGCCGAGGGATTCGCTGGTCAGGCACTGGCCGGAGTAGGCGACGCAGAGCGCGCCGTGCACGAAGACTTCCAGGTCGAGCGGCGCGCCCTTGGCAGCCTGCTCGGACTGCAGCTTCTGCATCTCCGGGATCGAGACCTCGCGGCCGAGGACCGCCAAGGAGGCGCCGAGACCGCGGGCATAATCGACGCCGGCGGCGCTCGTCACCGTCATCTGCGTCGAGGCGTGGATCGGGAAATCGGGCGAGATGCGGCGGATGAGGCGACAGATGCCGGGATCCTGCACGATGGCGGCGTCGACGCCGGCGGCGATGATCGAGCGGAGCGTGCGGGCGGCTTCGGCCAGTTCGTCCGGGAAGATGAGGGTGTTGAACGTCACGTAGCCCTTCACCCCGCGGCCATGCAGGTAGGCCATGAGCTCGGGCAGGTCGGCTTCCTCGAAGTTCTTGGCCCGGACGCGGGCGTTGAAGCGGCCGACGCCGAAGAAGATGGCATCGGCGCCGTTCTCGACCGCCGCGCGGGCGCAATCCCACTCCCCGGCCGGGGCGAGGACTTCCGGTTTGCGAAGAGGAGCGAGGAGGCTGGTGGCGGACACGAGGACAGGAAGGCACAGTCCGCCCTTCCCTGCAAAGAGCAATTCGACCCCCGGACCGGCCGGCCGGCGCTTCCGGGATTGCCCCGGGGCGGGCTTCCCGCCCTAATCGAACCCATGTCCGACAAGCTCGAAGAAATCTTCCAGATGCAGCAGGCGCTCAACAAGCGCATCGGCGTCGAAACCGCCGGCATGACCGAGGAAGAAAAGATCAAATGGGTCCTCAACTACCTCCGCGCCATGCAGCAGGAGATGGCCGAGCTGACCGACTCCGTGCCCTGGAAGTGGTGGGCCAAGTACCAGAAGTTCGACGAGCAGAACGCCAAGGTCGAGGTCATCGACCTCTTCCACTTCCTGATCTCCATCGCCCAGGTCCTCGGCATGTCCGCCGACGACGTCTACCAGGCCTACCTGAAGAAGAACGCCGTGAACCACCAGCGTCAGGACTCCGGCTACGTCAAGAAGGACGAGAACGACTCCCGCCACATCTGAGCCCTTCCCCATGCGCCGCCCCTCCGCCCGCCGCTCCGGCTTCACCCTGATCGAGCTCCTGGTCGTCATCTCGATCATCGGCATCCTGTCCGCGATCACCTTCGGCCTCTTCCGCGCCGCCAACAACAGCCGCAACAAGTCCAAGTCCCGCGGCGACATGCAGGCCATCGCCATGGCCTGCCAGAGCTACCGCAAGGCCTACGGCGACTTCCCCTGCTCCCAGACCGGGGCCGACGACCGTTTCCGTCGCGACCTGCTCGACCAGCTGATCGGCCGCCGCCTCATCCGCGTCACCACGCCGGGCGGCCTGCCCACCCTGCTCGACTACGATGACGCCTCCCTGCCCACCGGCAGCGCCGGCCGCCAGATGCGCAGCTTCCTGAACATCGGCGAGATCAACACCAACGACAACACGCAGATGTCGGCCAACGACTGGCGCGGCAACAACGCCGCCTGCCGCGAGTTCGTCGACGCCTGGGGCAATCCTTACGACTACCGCTACCGCATCCTGGTCGCCGGCAAATACAACGACTGGAAGTCCCCGAACTTCCTGTTCGTCTCCGCCGCCGCCAAGTATGCGCCGGCCCTCGTGGACGGCGAGATCCTGCCCCTCGGCGAATACTGGGATCCGGCCGCCTCCGGCGGCACCACGATGTCCCGCTCGGGCATCGTCCCGACGACCTATTTCGACGAAGACACCGGCAACACGGGCCCGTTCCGCGCCGACAACATCGTCAACTGGACGAACTGACCTCGCGGTCCAGCGGATCGCGCAGGACGAGCGCCAGGCCGGCGCAGAGCAGCCACGCCAAGGCGGCGGTGGCGAGCGTGTGCGAGAGGAAGTGCTCGCCGCGGGCGACCTGGTAGAAGCCCATCCAGCAACCGACGCCTAAGCCGAGCGCGAGGCCGCGCCAGCGGCGTTCGGCGAGCACCCAATAAAGGCCGAGCAAGGCGAAGCCGCCGCTGGCATGACCGGCGGGGAACGCGTGGCTGGGATAGCCGGCCGGCTTCGGCTGGAAGAGCAGCAGGTGGTCATGGACGCCGCCGAAGGCCTTGAGCTCGAGCGGGGTGGCCATGCCGGTCACGGCGCGCAGCTGCGTGGCGACGACGGACACGACCGCGAGGCAGGCGAGCAGGTAGAGCGCGCGCACCCGGTAACGCCGCGCGAAGATCGCGGCGAAGATGAGCGTCACCGCCCAGAGGATGATGAGCGCCTTCGGCCCGTCGTAAGCCAGCGCGAGGCCGAGCTTATGCTCGTGCGGGATCAACCAGGCGTGGCCATCCCAGAAGAGACGCTGGCACCAGAGGTCCACCGCCTCGCCGCCGAAGCCCGGCACGCCGAAGAAGAGCGTGATCGCGCCGACCGTCAGGACGGGCGCGAGCAGCGAACCGCGCTCAACGGACGGGATTCTGGAGGCCGCCATGGTTGAAGAGGTCGTCGGTGCCTTGGTAATGGATGATCGCCTCGTCCACCGCGGCCGTGTCAGGGGCGGCGACCGGCGTCAGCGCGCCCGTGGCGAGGTCGGCCTTGTATTGCACCGCCTGGCGCACCGGCTTGAGGACCGTCAGCAGGCCGTCCGGACGCAGCACGGCGACCTTCTGGTAGTTGCTGATGAAGGCGCGCGGGCGGAAGGAAGGGCTGAGGGCGTCGTTGCCGACGAACCGGGAGAGGTAGTCGACGCCGAGCAGGCCGAGCACGGTGGGCGCGGTATCGATCTGGCTCATCATCGTGTCGAACTTGCGGGGCGCGATGTTGCCGGGCGACCAGATGAAGAGCGGGATCTCATACTTGCGGATCTCGAGCTCACGCTTGCCGGCGACGGAGGCGCAATGGTCGGCGACGATGACGAAGACCGTGTCCTTGAACCAAGGCTTGGCCTGGGCGGCCTTGAGGAAGGCGCCGATCGCGTAGTCGGTATACGCCACCCCGCCCTCGCGATCCACCAGCTTCGGGTCGATCTTGCCCGCCGGCCACGTGTAGGGGCGGTGGTTCGAGGTCGTCATCACGAAATGGTGGAACGGCTTGCCCGCCGCGTAGGCCTTGTCGGCCTCGTCGAGGGACCAGGAGAACGCGTCTTCGTCGCAGGCGCCCCAGGCGTTGCCGAAGGTCGCCTTCTTGCCGGCGGCTTCCTGGCGCGGGAGGTCCACCACCCGGTAGCCGTTGGCCCCGAAGAAGTAGTTCATGTTGTCGAAGAAGCCGTCGCCGCCGTAGATGAAGGCGGTGTCGTAGCCCTGCGGGCGCAGGACGGAACCGAGCGTCGTGAGGTCTTCGCAACCCTTGCGGCGCAGGACGGACTGGCCCGGGATGGGCGGGATCGAAAGCGTCAGGGCTTCCATGCCGCGGACCGTCCGCGTGCCGCCGGCGTAGCAACGGGAGAACCAGAGCGACTCGCGGGAGATCCGGTCGAGGTTGGGCGTCAGGTTCTTCGCGGCGTAGTCCGGCGAGCCGTAGCAGCCGAGGAACTCCGCGCTCAGGCTCTCGACCGTGATCTGGATCACGTTGAGGCGGCGGGCGTCGGAGCGGCCGGCCGGCTTGATCCGGCGGGTGATGTCGTTGAGGTCGGCGCCGGCGGGGGCGCCGCCCTGGGCGAGCAGGGTCGCGCGGAGCTGGGCGACGGCGTCGGGGCGCGAGGGATAGAAGCGCTTCCACTCGAGCTGGTTGGCCCAGAAGGCCGCCAGGAAGGCGTATTCGCCGTTCTTCGCGAGTTCGGTGTCGTAGCTGTTGTCCCAGCCCGGCTGCGGGTCGCCCATGTGGCGGAGGCCGGCGGTGAGGCGTTCGCCGACGGACGTATGGGCGGTCGAAGCGGCCTTGAGGTCGCGGCGGCCGACGAAGTAGGCGACGAGCAGGATGGCGAGGAGCGGCGCGAGGAGCGCGGCGAAGTTGCGCCAGCGCGGGGTGACGTCGGCGGCGGCGCCCTCTTCCCAGCGGCGGACGAAACCGAGACGGCGCCAAAGCAGGAAGAGACCTGTCGCGACCGCGAGCACGATCGCGATGATCAGCGGGAGGTTATAGGACTCCTTGATGTTCTTCACCACCTCGGTCGTGTAGACGAGGTAGTCGACCGCGATGAAGTTGAAGCGGACGCCGAATTCTTCCCAGAAGAGGATCTCCGAGATCTTCCAGAACGCGAACAGGAACGCGCCGAAGATCCAGGCCGCGCGGAGCGGCAGGCGCAGCCAGCGGGAAGCGGACCAGGACGCCGGCCAGAGGGAACTCAGCAGCCCCATCGGCAAGGTCAGGAACCACGCCATGAAGAGGTCGAACAGCAGGCCGACCAAGAGGGCCGCGAACGTCGGCAGGCCCCAGGACACGCCGCCGACCGAGGCCACGAGGAGGCCGAGGCGCAGGAGCGTGCCGAGAAGGACGTAACTGGAAGCCAGGAGCAGAGTGCCTCCCTGACGCGAACCCAGGACCCTCGAGAACAGCGTTTTCACGAGGTGATTAGTCGGAAAATCACCCCCTCAGGGCGAGCCAATTAAGCGGCCCGCCGAGGGCTTCACCGTTCCGGCACCTCGTCGACACCCGAACCGCCCCACGGATGACAGCGACAGATCCGACGGAAGCCCATCCAGCCGCCCTTGAAGAAACCGAAACGCGCGAGCGCCGTGGCCGCGTAGCAGGAGCAGGTCGGGTGATAGCGGCAGCCCGAACCGGGGATCAGGTGCAACGGCTTCGAAAGGAATCGTTGATAGAAACGCACCAGGCCCAACGCCAGGCTCGCCAGCAAGGAGGGGCGCGGTGCGCTCATGCGGCGGGACCGGGCTTCGCGGCCACGATGCGCGCGGCCGCCGCGGCGTAGACCTTGCGGAGCTCGGCCAGCGAACGCTTCAGCATGCCCGAGCGGATGACCAGCACGACCTCCCAACCGGAGGGGAAGGCGGCCTCGTCGGTGCGGAACAGCTCGCGGGCCAGGCGCTTGGCCCGGTTGCGGTCGACCGCCAACGGCAGGTTCTTCTTCGCCGCGATGACCGCGAAACGGGACGGACCCGCCTCACCCGTCCGGCGAAAATTCAAAAGAAAAGGCCCGCAATCGAGTCGCGAGCCTTCTTGGCGGAGGCGATTGAACTCGGCCGAGGCGCGAATTCGACGCTCCCGCGGGAGACGCATGGGGGCTTAGGAAGCGCCGAGGCGCTTGCGGCCGATGGCGCGGCGCTTGGCCAGGACCTTACGGCCACCGGGGGTCTTGGAACGGGCGCGGAAACCGCACTTGCGGGCGCGGGCGATCTTGGACGGGCGATAGGTCGGTTGCATGGCTGTAA
>JBEGOO010000041.1:0-22076 GCA_041182045.1 Verrucomicrobiota bacterium | reverse complement strand
CGGAGCAGGTCCTCGCCAGGGGAGGGACGATCCTTGGCGAACCAGCGGGTCTTGGTCGCGGTGGCGCCGAGCGGGGTCTGGCCGAAGCGTTTGACCAGGAGACGGTAGGCGGGTTGGGCCGCGTCGGGGTCCACGTACTTGAGAAGATTGCCGATGGTCTGGAGGATGATGGCGCCCGCCGGGTCGTTGTCGGGCAAGTCCTTGACCGCGAGCAGGCCGAGGCGGAACACTTCGTAGCGCGGCATGCGTTCGGAGTAGGTGGGCTTTTCGATGTGCTGGGCATACCAGGCTTTGATTCTTCGGGTTTCCTCGGGGGAGGCTTTCAGGATGACCTGGGGACGTTCATCCAGCTTCTCTTGTTGGCGGAGGTGGGGCAGAAAACTCGTCAGGTAGGCGTGCCAGCCGTTGGCATATTCCAGGAAGGAGGGGTCCGTGTTCGGTCGGATTTTGCCGGACCTGTCGGGCTGGGTCTTGTCCAGGCCGTAGGCGCAGAAGAGCAAGGCGCGGCCATGGCGCTGGATGATCAGCGCCGCGCACCAGTGGGCGTCGGCCCTTGCCCGGGGCGTGGCGCCCGGTTGCGCGGCCAGCCGCCGGAGCTCTCCGTAACGCCGGGCGATCGCCGCGAGCGCGGGCGGGAAATAGCGGGCGGCCTCATCCCAGCGGTCCTCCCGGAAAAGTTTGCGGGCCAGCAACGCCCGCGGGCTGTAGTGAGGTTGATCGTAGAGGAGGTAGAACTCGTCGTCCGGTAGGTCTTGGTCCGGGTAGCCATGAAGGTCGACGAGGCGACGGAGTTCGTCGGTGGATAGCAGGCATTCGGCGACGTAGGCGCCGTCGGAGATGTCGCCATGGGCGTAGAACAGCCGCATCGCCTCGCTGAGGTCGCCTTCGGAGAGTTTCAACGCCGCGAGCTCGGTCCCCACGCGATTGGCTACCTGCTGCGGGTCCGTGAGGTCCAGGTCCAGTCCCGCGCCGAGGTACGTGATCGTGGCATGGCGCTCACGGAGGCCCGGCGGATGAGCAAGCAGGGCATCCGTGAGCATCCGTATGGAAGCCGCCTTGGGGCCGCCTTGGCGGAGATTGCAATGTGACGCGATGAGGGCTGTGAGGGGATCGCGCGGGTTCAAGGTGCGGAGGATTCGCTCGCAGCTGGGAAAGTCCCGGATCTGCAGATGGAGCAGGGCGATGCGCTGAGGGGCGAAGTCAGGCCCGACCCCCGCCGCGGCCAAGGCTTGCAGCCATCCCCTTGCTCCGATGGGTCCTGCCTCGCTCGCGTAGTCGTAATAGCTCCCGAAACCAAAGGCGTAGTCGGGGGAGGCGCCCAGATGGATGGTCATGAGCATCCGTAGGTCCGGATCGCCGACGCAGACCTCGAACGCCGCTTCTTCTGCCAGTTTGCGGATAAGCCAATAGGTGGAGTTGAAACCATTGGCCTGGCGTCGCTCGGGCAATCTGAGGTAGGTGGCCAGCGCTCCCGGGTAGTCGGCTTCCCCGAGCGCGGTGAGCCGCCGGGCGGGGAGCACCATGGAATAACTGTAGGCGAGCCAGCCTGGCGCGTTGGCGCCCACCTGCGCGAAGTCATGCGCGCCGGCCTTGAGATCCGCCGCGATGGACGTGAGGTCGGAGCGGACCTGCCGGAGTCGTTGCCGGACAGTGGCGTCGGAGCACGCGTCCCAGTCGGGGAGCGAGAGGCGGAGGCGTGCGCGGCGGTAATGCGCGAGGGCGGTGAGTTCGCGGCGTTCGGATTCGGGCAGGGCGAGCAACTCGTCCATCGAGGCGAGCGCCCAGACGCGCGGTTCGGTGGTCGACCGCAGGTAGAGCGCATCGGCTCGCGGGAGGCGGGCAAGCTCCTCGAAGAAACGCCGTGTGCTCGCCTGTTCCTCCGCGGTCAGCCGATCGTAGAAGACCTGCCGTCGGATCGAGAGAGTCGCGGTGGTGTGGTAGGGGCCTTGGGTGCGGGTGAAGAGCGCGTTCGCCAAGGGAGTCTCCTTCCAGCGGAGGGGCCGCGCGGAGTAATCATCCATCGGCGGGAGATGCCGCAGATGATGCCTGATGGCTTGGAGCCGACGATCCGTGACCGGCGTGCCCGCGGCCTGCAGGCGGATCTCCAGCGAGCGCAGCACCTCGTCGGCCACCTCGAGCTGGGAAGGGTCGGGGAGCGTCGCCTTGTTCATGCGACCTTCGAAGACGGCGCGGAAATCGGCGACGTAGGCGGTGCGAATCGGACCAGTCAGGCCGAGGTCGCCCACGCGAAGCAACGTGGGAATGCCTCTGGGTTGCCCGTTGGTGTAACCGAAGACGCGGTGGTCGCGAAGCTCCTCATCGCGGTCGGCGGAGGTCGGGGCAAGTCGGACGAGCGGGTCGGCTGGCGGCGGGGTCGGACGGGTCGGCAGCAGCGCGAGGCAGTTGGCGGGGAGAAGCAGGAAGCAGGCGAGACGCGTGAACATCGGCGAAAGAAGCCGCCCATCACACCAGACGGGCCTGCGGGCCGCAAGCGGTCGTCCGCCCTTGGCGCGGAGATAAGGCGGCGACGTTTGGCGGGGGTGGACTATAAGAATTAATTAAGTGCCCGGCGCCGGCGACCGACCGACCGGTCAGCGTCGGGCCGGAGGCCGCTACTTGGTGCGGTGGTAGCCGTCCCAGGCGGTATCGTGCTCGGCGCGGGTGCTGAAGCCTTGGTCGCCGATTTCCTGGGTCACCACCTCATAGGCTTCATGTGCTTCCTTGCGCAGGCCGCTCGCTTCGGTGACCTGGGCGAGGTTGAGGTAGATGAGTGGTTTGAGGGGGCGTCGCTCATCATCCCATTCATGATAGAGCTTCGCCGCCTCACGGGCCCCGTCGAGGGCGAGTTCCGGTCGACCGATCCGCACCAAATGCTGGGAGTAGCGGAATTCACCGATGCAGCGCAGGGATCTGAGCTGCTGGCGACGGCCCTCGGCCAGGGTCCGGAGTCCGTGGTGCAGAACCTTATCGTGGTCCCCCAGCCGATGGTAGAGGTGGGTCATCTCGCCGTGGATGCCGGCACTGATGAAGGCATTCCGGCCTCGGCTCGGCGCGAGTTCGAGGCCTTGGCGGGCGACTTGCAGGCTTCGTCTGACGGGGCCGAAGTGGGCCAGGATACGCAGGCTGCGCATGAGCACCATGGCGCGGACGAGGGTGGGGTAGCGCTCCGCCCGGCGGACATTATCCCAGACAAGTTCCAAGCCGAACTGGCGTTTGCCCCGCCAGAAGAGCCGGCTGGCGTGCTCCACCAGTTGCATGGCCTCACCGTGATTGTACTCGAAGATGACGAGCGCACTCTCGTCCACCGGGGGCCGGTGGAAGGCGCCGGGGCCGCGTAAAGGCTGCGCGCCGGACTCGTCGAAGTCGCGGATCATGGGGAGGGCGATCGAGGATAGGAACGGCCGGCCGCCTTCCTAGATTTTATTGAAGAAAAAGAGACGCTAGGAAACCGGAAGAGCCTAGTGTGTGATGACGGGGATGAGGGAGTGGGTAATGGGGTAGGGAGTGGGTGGCAGGTATTAGGGATTAGGGAGCGGGGCGTAGCCGCTCGGCTGGGCAGAGGGAAGCAGATGCAGTCAGGGACAGGATTAGGGACAGGGGCAGGGGATTGCAGGGGCGGTGTGCTGATCAATAGCCGGCAAGAAGCAGAACAGGGGGTCAGACTACCTTAAGGTAGTCTGACCCCATTAAGGTAGTCTGACCCCCTGTTGTCTCTAGTTAGGGCTTTAGTCGTGGGGGCAGAGGGGTAGTTTGGGCGCATGATGCGTTTGGCTTGGTTCATCTGCCTGGTCCTCGGGGCGTCGGCACTACCGGCGGCGGAGCCGGCCGCGCCCGAGTCGAAGGTGACGTGGGCGGTGAAGGAGGGGGAGTGGGATGGCTGGAAGCCGGATATCGTGAAGATGCGCGCGGCTCGTCCGATGCAGCCGCTCGCGGGGATGGTTTTCTCCCAGCGGGTGGAGTGGAAGGGTTACCATGATATCAATGCTTCCTGCCTGGCGGACGGGCGGGTGTTGAATCTCGAGCTTAAACGGGATGAATGGAAGAAGCTGGATGCCTGGCCGAAGGGGAAGGAACTGTTCCTGAGCTACGACGAGGCCCGCGGGGCGGGCCTCTACGACCCCGAGTCCAAGGCTCACTTCCTGCTGCGGACCGCGCGGAACAAGGCCGGGGCGTTCTGCCACCCGATCGATGATTACCTGCCGTCGCTCGAGGCGATCTCCACCTACGACATGATGTCGGTAGGGCAAGAAGGCGTCCATCTGTGGCAGGCCGAGATCGACCGCTGCGTGAAGGCGGTGTTGGCGAAGAAGCATCTGCCGGAAAAGGTCCGCAAGGAATTCATCGAGCTGACCGCCACGCGGATCCGCTTTTGCGAGCAGCAGATCGCCTTCGGCGCGGCGGCGATCCGGGCCGATATCACCGGCACCGCCGCTGGGCCGATGGTGGGCAACTACGCCGTGGACATCTACCGGCAGGCCTATTTCGCCCTGGCGCAGCTATCGGAAAGCTACGATGCCTTCGATCGTCCGCCGGAGAAGTGAAGGGTGGGGTAGGGAGTGGATGGCTGAATCGAGTGCTGGATCGAGTACGGAGGGCTGAGTCGATGGGCTGCAGTGCTGGCCAGCTGGTCAGTGGGCAAGGGGAGGACTAGAGGCTCGGAGGCTCAGAGGCTCGGAGGTAAGCAGATGCAGTCAGGGTCAGGGGCTGGGACAGTGACAGGGGTAGACTAGAGGCTCAGAGGCCGGAGGCTCGGAAAAGGCGGTATGGCGGTAAGAAAGCCACCGCGGGCGCCCTAGCTGACTGTCCATTTCCTTCCTATCCGCTAACCGCCATCCCCCAACCGCTCGCGAACCTTGTTCGCGCAGGTAGGGACCGGCGTGCCTGCCGGTCCGCGGGTCGGTATGGGGTCGGGTCGAGGGAGGCTGGACAAGCGGGGGGATTTGGCGGAAATCTAACGGTCCGTCATGACCACCCCTGCCGCCCAAGGTGATTCCGCCCCTGCCGCCTGGTTGAGCGTCGACCGAATCTTCGGGGCGGAGAAGGAGTTCCGCACGGAGAGCTGGGGGCCGGCGCATTGGCTCAAGGGTGGCCAGGCGTTCACGACGTTGGAGCCGTCGGAGGCTTTCCGGGACCACCCGCAGGCGGCCGAGATCAAGGATATCGTGAGCGTCGACGCCGCGACGGGCGCCCGTACGGTCATCGTGTCCGCCCGCGAGCTGCTGCCGCCCGGGGCGACCCGGCCGCTGGAGATCGAGAAGTACGCGTGGTCCGAGGATACGACCACGCTGCTGGTCTTCACCAACGCCCAGAAGGTCTGGCGCGAGAAGACGCGCGGTGATTATTGGGTCCTGCATCGGCCGACGGGTTCGCTGCGTCAGCTCGGGGGTGCTGTCCCGGCGGCTTCGCTGCTCTTCGCGACATTGTCGCCCGACGGCACCCGCGTGGCCTACGTGCACGCGAACAACGTCCACGTGCAGTCGTTGGCCGACCTGAGCATCACGCCGCTCACGACCGACGGCGGGCCGCACATCATCAACGGCACGGCGGACTGGGTGAACGAGGAGGAGTTCCGCCTGCGCAACGGCCTGCGCTGGAGCCCCGATGGCCGGCAGGTCGCCTATTGGCAGTTCGACACCACCGGCGTGAAGGACTTCTCGCTGGTCAACCTCACCGACGGCCCGTACCCGCGGATCACCCCCATCGCGTACCCCAAGGTCGGCGAGGTCAACTCCGCCTGCCGCGTCGGCGTCGTCGCCGCGACCGGCGGCCCGACCCGTTGGTTCGCGTCGAACGACGATCCCCGCAACCATTACATCCCGCGGCTGGAGTGGGCGCCCGATTCCTCCCGCGTCCTCTTCCAGCAGCTCAACCGACTGCAGAACACCAACCAGGTGATGGCCGGCGATCCCGCCACCGGCGCCACGCGGGAACTCTTCGTCGATCGCGACGAGACCTGGGTGGAGGTCATGGACGAGTTCCACTGGGTCGAGGACGGCCGGCGGTTCCTCTGGCTCAGCGAGCGCGACGGCTGGAACCACCTCTACTCCGTCGGGACCGCCGACGGGACCGTCCGCCTGCTGACCCTGGGCGAGTTCGACGTCATCAGCCTCGCGGGGCTCGATCGCGAGCGCGGCTTCGTTTACTTCATCGCCTCGCCGGACGAACCGACGCGCCGTTACCTCTATCGCGCCCGGCTCGACGGGGCGGGGGAGGTCGTGCGCGTCACCCCGGCCGACCAGCCGGGGGCGCATGCCTACCACCTCGCGCCGGGCGCCGGTTGGGCCTTCCATACCGTCTCGCGCTTCGGTCAGCCGCCGGTCATGCAGCTGGTGAGCCTCCCGGACCACGTGGCGGTCCGTCCCTTGGTCGCCAACGCCGCCGTCCGGGCCAAGCTCGCCGCCCTCGCGCGGGTGCGGTCGGAGTTCCTCCGGCTCCCGTTGCCGGACGGTACGCTCCTCGACGCCTGGTGCCTCCTGCCGACCGGTTTCGACCCGGCCAAGCGCTACCCCTTGCTCGTCCATGTGTACGGCGAGCCCGCCGCCAGCCTCGTCGTCGACCGCTGGAGCGGCGACAACTACCTCTGGCACGCCATGCTCGCCCAGCAGGGCTATGTGGTCGTCTGCATCGACAACCGCGGCACGCCCGCCCCGCGCGGCCGCGCCTGGCGCAAGTCCATCTACCGCCGGATCGGCATCCTCGCCCCGGCCGACCAGGCCGCGGCCGTCCGCGAACTCCTGCGGACCCGCCCATACCTCGATCCCGCGCGCGTCGGCGTGTGGGGGCATAGCGGCGGCGGTTCGATGAGCCTCCACGCGATCTTCCGCCACCCCGACCTCTACCAGGTCGCGATGGCGCTCGCGTTCGTGGCCCATCAGGGCCTGTACGACACCATCTACCAGGAACGCTACATGGGCCTGCCCGCCGACAACGTCGAAGGCTTCGCCGATGGCTCCCCGGTGACCCACGCGGCCGGTCTGCGGGGCAAGCTCCTGCTCGTCTACGGCACCGGCGACGACAACTGCCACTACCAGAACTGCGAAGTCCTCGTCAACGAGCTCGTCCGCCTCCACAAGCCCTTCTCGCAGGTCTCGTATCCCAACCGCTCGCACTCCATCGACGAAGGGGCGAACACCAAGCGCCACCTCTACGCCACCCTGACCGATTACCTGCGCGCGCACCTGCCCGCCGACCCTCGCCCCTCCGCTTTCATCCCATGACCACTCCCTCCGCCCCTCGCCGCGCCTACGTCGCCGCCGGCATCCCCGCCACCCAGAGCATCATCTACTGGCGCATCGGCTTCTCCGTCGGCGACCAGGTCGTGCTGCTCGAACTGCCCAAGGACGGCGGCTTCGAAGCCGTCCTCATCCTGCGCGACATCGAGATGGACCGCGCCCGCCGGTTTGCGCGCGTCGACCGCGTCGCCTGCCCGGCGGACTTCGCCCCCGCCGGCGGCCTCTCCGGCGATCGCGAGACCGCCAACGCCCAGGCCGCCGCCGAATGCCTCCGTCGCGCCGGCGTCACCCACGTCGTCGGCGACCGTTCGCTCCCGCTGCTCGTGGTCGACCAGATCCGCCGGGCCGGCATCGACGTCGCCTGCGACCCTGACCGCTGGGTCGACGATCGCCGTCGCAAGACCCCCGAGGAGATCGCCCACCTTCGCGAGGCCCAGCGCGTGACCGAGGGCGCCATCCAGCTCGCCTGCGAGACCATCGCTCGCGCCACCGCCCGGGCCGATGGCGTGCTGCTGCACGAAGGCTCGCCCCTCACCTCGGAGCGCGTGCGCGCCCTCGTCGACCGCTGGCTGCTCGACCAAGGCTTCGACAACCCCAAGTCGATCATCGCCGGCGGCCCCGGCGCGGCCGACTGCCATTACTACGGCTACGGCGAGCTGCGCACCGGCCAGCCCGTCATCGTCGACATCTTCCCGCGCGACGGGCGCACCCGCTACAACGGCGACTGCACCCGCACCGTGGTCCACGGCGACATCCCGGACGAGGTGAAGCGCATGCACGCCGCCGTCCGCGCCGCGAAGGCCGCCGCCGAAGGCGTCATCAAGGCTGGCGTCACCGGCGAAGCCGTCCACCGCGCGACCGTCCAGGCCATGCTGGACGCCGGCTACGGTTGGGGCCTGCCCAAGGCCGACGCCCCGCTCTCCTATTGCGCGATCACGCACGGCACCGGCCACGGCATCGGCATCGACGTCCATGAACCCCCGCTGCTCGACCTCAAAGGCCCGGCCCTGCTGGTCGGCGAAGCCCTCACAGTCGAACCCGGCCTCTACCGTCGCGACCTCGGCGGCGTCCGCATCGAGGACATGGTCATCGTGACCCAGGATGGTTTTGAGAACCTGAACCGGTTGGGTGATGGGTTGAGTTGGAAGTGAGGGGAGGGTCAGCTGGCCAGCTGGCCAGTGGGCCAGTGGGCAGGAGAAGACTAGAGGCTTGGAGGCTCAGAGGCTGGGAGGCTCGGAAAAGGCAGAATGGCGGTAAGATTCCGGTCGCGCGCTGCTCGCGCGGGTAGGGGCAGCACCGCGTGCTGCCCTAGCGGGCTCTCCCTGTCCGCTAACCGCCATCCTCTAACCGCTCGCGAACCTCGTTCGCCCAGGTAGGGACCAGCGTCCCTGCTGGTCCGCGGGTCCGGACATGAGGTCAGGCACGCCATCGCTGCGCGAGGCGAAGCCAGACCCCATGTCCCCGGCCGACCGGGACGGTCAGCCCTACCTAGGAGGCAGAGGGGGGCAAGGGGACACGGGGGCGAGAAGATGCAGTTAGGGACAGGGGCAGGGACAGGGGCAGGGAAAGGAGAAGACTAGAGGCTCTGAGGCCCGGAGGCTCGGAGGGACGGCTCTGGTCAACTGGCCAGCAGGTCAACTGATCAACTAATCAACCGATCTTTTCCCTCACCATCTTCACCACGGGATGCTCCGCGCCGAGTTGCGGTTCGAGCACGGCGAGGGCCGCCTGGAATTCGACGGCGGCCTCAGGCGTCTTTCCTTGCTTCTGATAAAGGAGACCGAGGTTCTTCCGCGCATGGCCGTTCTGTTCGGAGGCGGGGGCGCGCGCGCAGGCGGCCCATGCTTTGCGGAAGCATTGCTCGGCTTCGGCGTCCTTGCCGAGCTGCATCAGGACGTAGCCCAGGTTGTTGAACGGCACGCTGAGGTCGAGGTGGTCCTCGCCGAGCAGCATCATCTTGCCCGCGACGACCTGCCGCATCAACGGTTCGGCCCGGGCGAATTCGCCGGAGCCGATCACGAAGTTCAAGTGGATCTGCAGCGTCTCCAGGGCGGGCCGGGGGTCGCCCGCGAAGTTCGCCTTGGCGTATTCATGCGCTTCCCAGGTGAGCCGCGCCGCCTCCTCGGGGCGGTTCTCCATCGCGGCGTAGGTCGCCGCCTGATGGGCCGTCTGCAGGACGAACGCGTGGAATTCCCTGGGCACCTGCGAGGACTTGCCGGCCAGCGCGCGGGCGCGCTCGAGCGCCTGGCGCGCGTGCCGGGAGGCCGCGGGCAGGTCGTCCTGTTCGGCGCAAAGCGTGGCCAAAGCCAGCCAGCCTTGCGGGATGTTGGGGTCGCCGGCGAGCGCCGGCACGGTTTCCAGCACCGGCAGCGCCTGCTCCAGCAGCACCCGGGCGCGGGCGAAATCCTTGGTCCGCAGGCAGGCCTTCGCGGCGTGGTCGCGCGCCATCGCGAGTTCGCCGGGCGGGCAGTCCGCGTCGGCTTCGCGGGCCTTGACCGCCCGTTCCAGCAACGCGAGCTCCTTGGCGAACTCCTTGCGCTCGAGGTGATGCAGGCTCAGGTAGGTCAGCGCGTTGCCCAGCAGGGCGCTCGGCATCGGCGCGGACTCGGCGAGGCCGATGGCCTCGTGGAGCAGGGCCTCCGCCTCGAGATTCTCTCCGGCGCGGCGCAAGGTGATCGCGAGGTCGAGCAGCGCGTCGACGATCAAGCCGGGGCGGTCGCGTCCCGCGAGGCGACGCATGTCCAGCCGCATCCTTTGCAGCTGGATCGCCTTCGGGAACTCCCGTTGCGAACCCAGGTAGGCCGCGTAGGCGTGCATCACGTGGTCCAGCGTGCCGCCGTCGGCGAACTCGGCGGCCTTCATCGCCTGGTCGAAGCCGGCCTTCGTCGCGGCCACGTCGCCGGTCGCCGCGGTGGCGAGGGCTTGTTTGAGCAGTTCGAGCGGGTTCGGAGGCGCCATGTCCGGCCCACTATGGACCGGCCGGCCGGCCCTGCAAGCCCCGGTCCGAAAGCGGCGGTCAGCGGTAGGTCGAAACCGGCTTGGGCGTGAGGCCGAGGCGCCGGTAGTCGAAGCCCGTCGCGAGCGGGTCGTAGGGGCCGACGGTCTCGACCGAACGGTTCGGCGAGATCGCCGTCTCCATCCCCATGCCCCAGTAGGCCGCGTTGATGACGAGGCGACGCAGGCCCTCGCTCCGGAAGTCGTCCCCGCTGCCCATCGTGCATTGGAACACGCGGGCCTCGCGGCCCGAGCTCGTCCGCCAGGATTTGTACCAAGCGACCGGCAGCGCCTCCAACTTCGGGTTCGGCGGGTCGTCGTGCTGGCGGCCCATCAGCGGCTGACCCCAGACGAGCGCGGTGCAGCCGGCCGGCAGGCTGCCGCCTTCCTTGTAGGTGCGGTACACGTCGGAGTTGCCCCAGACATCCGTCACCCCGCGGAGGATCGGGTGGTCCTTCTGCGTCTCGACGAAGATGCCACGGGTCGAGTCGGCGTGGTAGCGGCCATGGTGTGCGCGGAAGCTCCCGCCGAGCACGTCCTCGCCCCAGTTCACCTGCTTGCCGTCGATCTTGTAGGGAAGGGGGGCGTGGAAGCCATGGTTGGCCGTGCGCAGGGCGATGAAAGGCCGGCCGGAGTCGACGTACTTCACGATCTGCTCGCGCTCGGACATCGGCAGGGTCAGCAGCCGGCAGAAGAAGATCACCTGGTCGGCGGAGGCGAGGTGCTCCAGGCCGGGGATGTGGTGGGTCTTGAATTCCTGCTCCTTACCTTTCTCGGGGTACACCGGCATGGTCGGGTCGACCAGCCCCTGGTCGTTCACCGCGAAAAGCACCGTGCAGTCGAAGCCATGACGGGCGCTGAGGACCTTGGCCAGCATCGGCATCGACTGCTCGCTGCGGTATTCCTGATCGGCCGCGATGAACACGATGTGCTTGCCCTTGCCCGGGCCCTCGCCGCCCGCGTAGGTGAGCCATTGAGGGTTCTCGGGGACCGGGTGGGCGCCGGCCGTGAGCGCGAGCAGGGTAAGGAGGGCAAGGCAGCGCGGGAGCATGGCGAGGGGTTACTTGGCCGGGATCTCGTTGACGGTGTAGTAGGCCTTCGAGTGCAGGAGCGGGGCGCCGTCGCGGCCGCGGACCTTGGCGAAGTCGAACTCGTGGATGTGGCCGACCTCGATCTTCGCGAGCGTCAGCCGCACGGAAAGACCGTCGGCGGAGGGTTCCGCCTTGAGCACGCGCGGCTCGGTCTGGTCGACCTCGGGGCTGCCGTAGCCTGCTTGGTAGATGTGGGTGTAGGTCGAGACCGCGTAGTTCGCCGGCTCGGCCGCGACCGCGGGGTCCACCGGCAGCGTGAAGGTCAGCAGAAAGCCGTCGGGCCGGATGTTGATCTCCTTCACCTCGAACGGCGTGAGGCCGCTCCAGTCAAGCCGTTGCAGCGCGAAGGGCGCGGTGCCGCGCACGGGCCACTGGGCGTTGGTCGTGAAGCCGCCGACCACCAGCTGGCCCTGCGGGGAGAACTCGACGTTCATGAGGCCGGTGGCGAGGCCTTCGCGGAAGGGGTAGCAGGCGCCCTGCCACACGCCGTTGACCTGCTCGGTCGTGGCGCGGAGCACGAGGCTCAGGGTGTAGTCGCCCAGGAAGAACTGCCCGGAGAACGGGCCGAACTTCCCCCCGGTCGTGTCGAGCCGGAAGCCCGAGATCGAACGCCCCATCTTGATGTAGGGGAAGCGGACCGCCGGCGGGACCAGCTCCGCGACGCGGGCCCGTTCGAGGTGCAGGCGCGATTGGCTGTTCGGCTTCACCGGCGCCTTGAGGTCGGCCGTGTACGGGTACCAGTTGTAGCTGGCGGGGTGGCCGAGGAAACCGCCGGGTTTCAGGTGCTTGAGCGAGCAGCAGCCGTTCCAGGGCCCTTGGCTTTCGATGACGAACATCGCGCCCTGCGCGTTGGCGGCGACGCCCGCGGGGCTGCGCAGGCCGCTGCACACCGGGATCATCCGGCCATCCGGCGTGACCTTCACCGCCCAGCCGCGGAAGAGGTTATGCGACTCGTAGGAACCGCTCAGGCCCAGGGCCACCCAGACGTTGCCTGCGGGGTCCGGCTTCGAGGCGAAGGCGAACTCATGCCCCTCCGCGTAGCCCCAATTGTTCGACAACGTCTCGTAGCGGTCCGCCACCCCGTCGCCGTCGACGTCACGGATGCGGGTCACCTCGCCGAAGGAGGTCGAGATCATCGCCCCGTCGCGCCAGGCCAGGGAGAAGATCTCGTCCTGTCCCGTGGCGAAGAGGTGGAACTCCGGCTTCGGCGGGTTCGCGAACGCCCCGGAGACGAAGTAGATATCGCCGCGGCGCGTGCCCACCGCCAGCCGGCCATCCGGCAGGATCTCGAGGCCACCTGGGCGCATCGGCACCGTGGAGGGGATCGGGATATCGACCACCGGGTAATACTTCGCCTCGGCCGCGGCCGTCCCCCACATCGCGCCGAGATCCTCGGCCGCGAACGCGGGCAAGCCGGCGCCGAGAGCCAGCAGCAGGGTGGAAAGACGCGTTACCATCGGTAGTCGAGGATGAGGGTGGTGGTGCCCGCGGGCAGGGACAACGGGATCAGCAGCTCGCCCTCGCGCACCTCGGCGGTCGGCGCGACGCGCAAGGTGACGCGTAGCTTCCCGGCCGTGAAAGCCTGCGCGCCCGTGGTCGCGATTTCCTCGGCCACGGCCACGCGGAAAGCGAACGGAGCCGTCCCCTCCGGCGCCGTCAGGCGGACCGTCCGGCGGAAGAACGCCTGGCCGGACTCGTCGGCCAGGTCGGCGAACTGGTCGTCCACCTTCACCGCGCCGTACTCGTAATGGAAAGTCGGCCGACGCGACGCATCCAGGTCGTAGCCGCGGAACTGGTAACCCAGGTTCTGCGGGAACCCGAACGTCGTCTTCCCCTTCGTCGGCCAAGGCTCGTCGGGCGACTTCCGGCGATGGAACGGCACGCCGGCCGGCAACGCCGCCATCGTGTCGAGCGCGCGCGGCTGGAACGACCCCAGGTCCACGTTCACGAACTCGCCCTTCCACAATTGGCGTAGCGCCATCTCCTCGGTGTCGAACGCCAGGCTCACGCGTCGCGGGTAGCCCACCGCCAGGCCGCGGTAGCCGATGCTGCTGCGGCCGCGGGCGATCTCGGCCACGTCGGTCACCCGGAGCTCCTTCGATTGGCGGGAAAGCCCGACCGGGTTGCGCGCCTGCGTCCCCCCTTCGAGGTAGGTCCACAGCGCCTCGATCTGGCGGCCCGCATCTCCTCCGAGGACGTCGGGTCGCGGCGATTGGCCCCCCGGCCAGTAGCTCGGCATGATGATGCCCGGGTGGAAGCGTTGCGGCGAACGCATGTAGAGGTGGAACCAGTTCTTCCGGATCCGCTGGGTCAGGTCGACCAGGTCGAGCGCGCCGGCCCCGCCCGATTTCTGCCCGTTGAAATCATGGCACGCGATGCAGCTGAAACCCTTCGCCCCCACCATCTCGTAGCCCGCGTCGCGGGACTCCTGCAGGTTGGGGACCGTCGGCAAGGTCGCGTTCTCCAGCCGGTCCACCTCGCCGAAGAGCGCGATCAAGCGGCGCACGTTCGCCTCGCCGAACTGCGGCATCGCCGTGTCCACGTAAGGCCGGGGCCGGCGACCCTGCAGCAAGGCGCCCTCGAGCCCCGCGGGCGTCAGTTTCGCGCCGACATCGGATAACGGCGGCGGCAGACGGCCTTGGTCGCCCAGCGCCGGGGCCGTGCCGGTGAAGAGCGCGTTACGTTCCGGGTCGACCCCGCCGAGGCCGCGACGTTCGTGGCAAGCGAGGCAGTTCAGGCGCGCCAGCTCGGCGTGGAGGCTTTGCTCGGGCGACGCTTTCGTCGCGAGGCCCGCGCGCAAG
Source organism: Verrucomicrobiota bacterium (assembly GCA_041182045.1). Classification (GTDB taxonomy): domain Bacteria; phylum Verrucomicrobiota; class Verrucomicrobiia; order Opitutales; family UBA953; genus UBA953. Next base: position 7,958 of record JBEGOO010000041.1, on the reverse strand, counting down.
GCCGCGACGATCCAGCCGCGCTGTTCCGCGGAGAGGTCGAAGCGGACGCCGGACAATCCCTCGGCGTCGAGGCAGCCATGCGTCGGGTCGAGTTTCGTCAGCGGGGCGTCCTCGCGGGAGGACACGCCCAGGTCGTCATGGCAGCTGGCGCAGGCCTGGGCGAAGCGTGCGCGTCCGCGCTCCGCCTTCGCCGGATCGAGCGTGGGCGCTTGGAAAGGCGCGATGGGCCGATCGGAGAGGGAGAGCATCGCCGCCGGGATGGGCCCGCGCGGGAAGCCCGGGCCGGCCAACTCCACCGACAGGGTCGGCTCGCGGCCGGTGTGGTAGTAGTCCAGACCCAGCCGGTGCCAGCCGGCGGTCAAGGCGGCCTTGCCCTCGATCGCCTGCGGGCCGCGCCGATCCTTCGGCGCCAGCGCCGCGACCTCCTTGCCGTCGATGGTCAGCGTGGCCCCGTTGGCCTTGAGGAAGAAGGTGTAGTCGCCGGCGGACGGGAGGCTGATCCAGCCCTCGAAGCGCACCGCCAGGTGTTGGTGGATGCGGTCCAGGTTCGCCAACGCGAAGTCGCTCGTGAGTCCGGCGCGCTCCGGCTCGACCGCCTCGTGTCCGATGCCTTCCCAGACCTGGCCGCGGTACATCGTGAAGCGGAGGTGGCCGGGTGCGACGGTGTCGCGCAGCAGGTAGTGGGCGATGCATTCCACTTCCCGGGCCGGCAGGCGCAGGTCCGGCATGCGCAGCGAAGGACGGCTCACGTGCGGTTGCCGCAGGAAGTCCGTCAGGCTGCGGAGGCTATATCGACCCTCGAGCGCGCCGAGCGGGACCGATGTCGCCGCCAGCGTCTCGCGGCCTTGGGCATCGCGCGGGGAGTGGCAGGCCGCGCAGCCGCGGGCATGGAAAAGTTTCTCGCCTTGGGCGGCGGCCACGGCGTCCGGCGCCTCCGGGCGGAAGCGGGACGGTCGGGTCGATAACAGGAACTGGGTGAGTTCCTCGGCGATGTCCGCGCGCTCGGATACCGCCTGGTTCGTCGCCGAGGAAGCGGTGGTCCGAAGCGCGTTTGGGCAGGTCGTGCCTGGCTTCGTCGCTTGCGGGTCGCGCACGAACGCCGTGAGGTAGCCCGGGTTCAGCCGGTTCGCCACGTCGGCCAGTCGCGGGGCCTGCTTGGCGGCGGTCAGGGTTCCTTCCGGGGCGCGGTGGCACGCCACGCAATTAAGCTCCTCGAGCAGCAGACGGCCTTTGGCGGCGGGCTCGAGGGTCGCCTTCGCGATGCCCGGCAGGGCGACCTCTCCGGAGGCGGTGGCGGCCGCGACCATGAGAGTCCAGACCAGCAAGGTCGCGGCGCGCACGGAGCGGAGGACGGCGGGGTCGGCCGGGGGCATGGGGCTATTTGGACGCTTTGCCGGAAGGTGGCGAGAGGTTTGGGGAGGGAAGGGAGGGCAGAGGGGCAAGTTGAAAAGGTGACAAGGGGGCAAGGGTGAGACTAGAGGCTCGGAGGCTCAGAAATGGCAGTATGGCTCTAAGATTCGGGTCGCACGCTGCCCTAGCTGACTGTCCATTTCCTTCCTATCCGCTAACCGCCATCCCCCAACGGCTCGCGAACCTCGTTCGCGCAGGTAGGGACCAGCGTCCCCGCTGGTCCGCGGCCGACCGGGGACGGTCAGCCCTACCTGGCTCGCGCCCGCTATCCGTGCCGTGCGTTTGCCTTTCCGACGGGCACGGGCTTGGTGGGGCATGGCGAGCGTGCGGCTCATCCTTGGCGATCAACTGAACCCGGAGCATTCGTGGTTCCGCGCGGTCGACCCCGCCGTGGTGTACGTGCTGATGGAGGTGCGGTCCGAGACGGATTATGTGGTGCACCACGCCCAGAAGGTCATCGCGATCTTCGCGGGGATGCGGCGCCTGGCCGAGCAACTGCGCGCCGCGGGCCATCGGGTCCGCTACTTCCGCTTGGGCGATCCGGATAACCGGCAGTCCTTCGCCGACAACTTGCGCGCGGTCTTCGCGGAGGTGGGGGCGACGCGTTTCGAGTACCAGGAGCCGGATGAGTGGCGGCTCGACCAGGCCCTGCGCGCGTTCGCGACGGCCGCGGGCTTGCCGGGCGGGATGGTCTCCTCCGAGCATTTCCTCGATGGCCGGGGCGGGGTCGCCGCGCATTTTCAAAAAGACGCGAAGCGTTGGCTGATGGAATCCTACTACCGCCGGATGCGGGTGCGCACGCGCCTGCTGCTGACGGAGGAGGGTGGGCCGCTCGGGGGCGATTGGAACTACGACCAGGAGAACCGCCAGCCGTGGAAAGGCGACCCGCCTCCGCCGGCCCGGTGGGACGTCGCCCACGACCATGCCGCGCTCTGGGCGGAGATCCAGACCGCGGGGGTGCGGACGATGGGCGCGCCGGCGGCGGAGGCCTTCCCGTGGCCGCGGGACCGCGCCGAGGCCTTGGCGCAGCTGGACGCCTTCCTGACGCGCGGCCTGCCCGGCTTCGGGGCCTACGAGGACGCCATGCACACCTCGTCGGACCGCCTCTTCCACTCGCGCCTCTCCTTCGCCCTAAACGTCAAACTGCTCTCGCCGCTGGAGGTCGCCCGCGCCGCGGCGGAGGCGCACCACCGCGACCCCGCCCGCATCTCCCTCGCCGCCACCGAAGGGTTCGTCCGCCAGATCATCGGCTGGCGCGAATACATCCGCGGCGTCTATTGGGCCCGCATGCCCGGCTACGCCACGGCCAACGGGCTGGGCCACACGCTCGCGCTCCCCGCCTGGTTCTGGACCGGGGCCGTCAAGATGAACTGCCTCCGCCACGCCGTCGGCCAGTCGCTCGACACCGCCTACGCGCACCACATCCAGCGCCTCATGGTCATCGGCTCCTTCTGCCTCGTCGCGGGCGTCGATCCCGCCGAGGTCGAGCGCTGGTACCTCGGCGTCTACATCGACGCCTTCCAATGGGTCGAGCTCCCCAACGTCATCGGCATGAGCCAGCACGCCGACGGCGGGTTCCTCGCGACCAAACCCTACTGCTGCGCCGCCAGCTACATCTCCAAGATGTCGGATTACTGCCGCGGCTGCCCTTACGACCCCAAGGACCGCACCGGCCCGCTCGCCTGCCCGTTGAACGCCCTCTACTGGGACTTCTGGCTCCGGCATAAGGACCGCTTCCTGAACAACCCGCGGATCGGCATGGCCGTCCGCCAGGCCGCCAACATGCCTCCCGCCGAGCAGGCCGCCGTGCGGAAGAAGGCCGCGGAGCTCCGGGCCGGTCTGGCAGACCTCTGAGCGGTCGGCCTTGTAACCCATGCGGTTCGGTCTACGGTGCCGCATGCGCCGCCTGCCCCTGCTCGCCCTGACCATCGCCACCCTCGCCGCCGCGGAGGAGGAACCCAAGTGGTGCCCGCTCTTCAACGGCAAGGACCTCTCCGGTTGGACCCCTAAGATCGCCAAGCACCCCTTGGGTGAGAACTACGCCAATACCTTCCGCGTCGAGGACGGCATAATCAAGGTCTCGTACGACGGCTACCCGAAGTTCGACCAGCGCTTCGGCCATCTCTTCACGAACCTCGCCTACTCACGCTACGTCCTGCGGATGGAATACCGCTTCGTCGGCAAGATGATGGCCGACGCCCCCAGGTACGTGAACCTCAACAGCGGCGTGATGATCCATGCCCAGCCCCCGCAGAGCATGGGGCTCGACCAAGGCTTCCCCTGCAGCATGGAGTTCCAGTTCCTCGCCGACGAAGGCAAGGGTCCGCGCCCCACCGCGTGCGTCTGTACCCCCGGCACCAACCTCGAGCTCGAGGGCAAACTCGTCACCCAGCACATCATTCAGTCCAAGTCGCCGACCTTCCCGCCGGAGCAGTGGGTGCAGATCGAGGCCGAGGTCCATGGCAACGACGAGGTCATCCACCGCGTCAACGGCGTCGAAGTCCTCCGCTACCAGCGTCCGCAGCTCGACCCGCGCAACCACATCTCGCCCGCGACCGACCTGTTGGACGTCGGCGCGGACCTCCAGCTCAGCTCCGGCCACATCGCCCTCCAGGCCGAGGGCCAGCCCGTCTGGTTCCGCAAGATCGAGCTCCGTCGGTTGGGGAAGTGAGGGAGGGGAAGACTAGAGGCTCAGAGGCTCGGAGGCTCAGAGGGTAAGCAGATGCAGTCAGGGACAGGGGCAGGGACAGGGGAAGGATTTTTGATGGTGCCTTAAGGTAGGGACCAGCGTCCCTGCTGGTCCGGCGGCCGACCGGGGACGGTCAGCCCTACAGGGTGGGACGCCGAAAGCGGCGCAGGAGTAGTGAGTAGATGGGAGGCGGTGGCCGTGTCTTGACTCAGGTCATCCAAGTCGGGTGGTTCGACCAACCGTCGGGAATGCCAGCCCGCGACCAGAGTTTTGGGTCTAGTTGGAGCAAGTGCGACCTGATGGCCGATGGCAGGTCGCTGCCGCCGTCGATTTGGCGAACAAGATGAACCAGCATGACCAAGGTGTTGTAGATGCCTGCGCGATCGGGTCCTTGGGCGAACGCGCCTGCGAGGTAGGCAGGTTTTTTGCGGGGGATGGATAATTCGATGCTGAATCGTCGGCCCCAGAGCCGACCATGATGCGCGGCGACATTGCGTGCGACATTCAGGTGGTGCATGGCCGCGCAGAGCACCTTTTCATCAAGTCCGTAGGAGTCCGCGACGGCTTGCCTGAGGGCCGCCGACCCTTGGGCTGATAGCATCTTCGAGATGACGCCGAATGAGGCGACTTCGACGGCGACCCAGACCGGGACGATATCCAGCCCGCCAGCGTCTCGATAGGGTCGCAGAAAGTCTTCCTTGGACCTTCGAAACTCGGTGGCCAGGGCCCCGAGGAGACCTAAGGATTGCTCGGCCGAGCGATAACTCGTCGTGTCGAGATGGGCGAAAGGTCCAAGGCGGTGTCCGATTTCATAGGCGAGTCGGGAACGGACGGAGACCTCCACCCGCTTGATGGCAGCTAGCACGAGCTCGCGCAAACGCTGATCGAATCGGTAAAGCTTAAGGATGTCATCGAAGCTTGCCTCAGGATGGTACCTGCCGCCGGCAGCGTCGAAGTATGGTTCGCCGTAGAGTTTGAATCGATAATAGTTGAGGTGAGACAGGTGGCGTATCGCCACTTCGTCATCCGCGATGCGGAGCCCTCGTTCCTCGAGTATCCTGAGCTGCTCCCGGTAGGTTCGCGCGGGCGATAGGGTCATCTTAGCAGCCCCCGAAAACAAAAGCCCTCCCTGGTGCGCTGAACTTGGTTGGAGCCAAGTTGGAAGCGTGGGAGGTACTATTGAGAGTGATAGTTGCAGCCGTCGTCATTCGCTCAAGAAAAAACGCCGCGTCGATGTGGCAAGTGGGCAGGTTTAGGTCTTTGCCTTAGTTTGATGGAGGGTTGAGTCGATGGGCTACAGTGCTGGAACGCTGGCCAGTGGGCAAGGGGTAGACTAGAGGCTCGGGGGCTCAGAAAAGGCAGTATAGCGGTAAGATTCCGGTCGCGTGTTACGCGCGCGGGTAGGGGCAGCACCATGGATAGGTCTTAGGAATCAGGGAGTGGGTGTTCATCCCAATCCCTAATTCCTACTTCCGAATACCCGATACGCTGGGACCAGCGTCCCCGCGGGTCCGTGTCTCTTCCTTGTCCACTGGCCAGCAGGTCAACTGATCAACTAATCAACCATGCCCGCGGCCGACCGGGGACGGTCAGCCCTGCCTGGTGGTATGAAAATGACCGCAGGGGTGGGGTCACTTGCCCCGATAGACGAACAAGATCGAACCATCCGCGGCGTCCACGAAGATGGCGATGTCGCCCCCCGTGACCCCGGGTTTCGCGGGTTGCCAATACAAGATCCAGTAATGCTTGCCCTGGACGCGCTTCCGGAACTCCTGCGCATACGCGTCCTTGTGGCTCTCGGGCAACAGCCAGTTGAACGGGGTCAGCTCATAGGTCACGCGAGACAGGAGCCGCCCATCGATCCCCTTCGGCTCCTTCTCCAGGCGCGCGGTCGCGATCTGACGGGCCCTTTCCTTGTCGATTTCGGCTTGGGCGATGGCCGGGGTGGCCAGCAGATGGGCGCCGCTCGCCATGGTGAGCCCGATGAGAAGGATCATCGTCAATCGTTGCCACGGGTATCGGTGGTGCATGGGAAGCGGTGTCTTGATAATCTATCTCCATAATAATCGGTCAATGTCTTAGGCTGGCTTGCCTCGGTGGTGGGCGGCCTTATGCATGGCATATGCCCCTCCGCTGGTACTTCATCTCGGTCGTGCTCAGGTTCGAGCCATCGGCGACCAAGGCCCGCCAAGCCATCCGACGGCGACAGCCCGTCGAGGAGAACTGGGAGATCCATCAGGCGACCAGCCTTGCGGCGGCGCGCGCCAAGGCGCGGAAGGCGGCCAAGGTCGCCTGTGCGACCCCGATGACCAATTTGAAGACCGGGGAGCAGGGGCGCTGGACGCTGGTCGGCATCAAGGATGCTTGGCCGATCGAGGAGCCGCTCGGTGATGGGGTCGAGATTGCCTGGTTCCAGCATGGCCGGCTGTCCGATGCGCAGCTTGCACGTATGATGGGCAAGAAACACCGGGCCGCCCTCGGGGCGAAATCCATTTAGTTTTTACGATGAACTACCTCCTCGTTGCGCTCTCCTTGTTCCTGGCGGGATGTACTTTGAGGCCCTCTGACAGCAGCTGGGTGACCCATCACCTCGAAAATGACACGCCATTAGTTTTCAAGGATCCCAACGTGTTGCGCACGGGACTCGACCTTGAAAGCCGGCCAGCCATTCGCGGGGGTGAGGTCTGGAAGGTGACGGTGTCCTCGGTGGGGCAGGGGGTGCAGACCCATTGGTTGATCCTGTACCCTGATGGTCGTCTCGTGACCAGTTTGGATGACGATCCGGAGCGCACCAAGGTCAACTTCATGACCGCTGACGTCGAACGGAGGGAGCTGGCCAGGCAACGCGCGAGGTTGAACGATGAACGGCTCACGCTCCTCAATGGACGCGACCCCGACGCCTTGTCGGCCATGATGAAGTCGGGTCAGGCGCAACGGTCGTTCAGGGTGCCCCAAACCATCGGCCGGTGGGATCTGCATGATGAAGTCATCCGTCTCAACATCATCGAGACCTATAGAATCGAGGGGGAACTGCCGGGTCCATGGTGGTACGAAAGGACCGGCGTATCGCAGTTGGTTTTCCGTAAAAAGGGCGCCATCTGGGCCATGTCTCAGCAAGAGAGCCGCCCGGTTTGGTTTCCGCCAAGCGCGTGGGGAAGTCGGATCACCCAGGGCGACCATCCCTGTCTTCATTCCCTGCGGGACGCCGAAGTCAGCGCGGTCAAGGTCGACAACTTCGTGCCGCGTCCTTTGCCGGATCATTGGAAGTGGTAGTCAGGCCGACTTTACGGGCGTTTGCCGATGGCCGCATATGGCTAAATAGGGGCGCCGTCCCGCCCCTGCTTTAGACATAGAGGACTTAAGTCCCATCCCGGCACCCCCACCATTCCAATCGGCGCCTTACGAGGAGACTTGCCAGCCACGCCGGGTCGCCTCGAGGCGGGTTCGGTCACTTTCTGAATTTATGTGATGCCGTAACCGTCAGGCCGCCGTCGTCTCGGTACACCAGTTCCAAGTTTGCGCCCGCTCCGCTCAAAGGTCGTTGATCCGTCTCGAAGGTCGCTTCAAAGCCTGCCTTGGTCTTGATCAGGCTGCTGATCAGGGTGTCCTCGGCCGTCGGGGCTTTCAACTTAGCCATCTCAGGGAAAACCTTGGCGGCTTTCTGGAAGTAAGCCTGCCGTTCCGCGAGGATGGCGGCCCGGACCAATTCGACGTCGGCCGGGGTAGCTCCCTCCAGCAGTTGCGTCCATTCCTTGATGCGAAACCCATTCGCGGTCCGAATGACGGTGACCAGTATCCGCTCCGGGCGACCATGCTTCGTCTGCGTGACGAGCGCTTTCACCTCGGCCTTCGGGTCGGT
>JBEGOO010000040.1:0-4379 GCA_041182045.1 Verrucomicrobiota bacterium | reverse complement strand
AGTCGATGTCGTGGACCGTCCAGTATTCGATGCGGTCGGCCCATTCCGGGTGGGATTGGCGCATCATCGCGTGATGTTCATCCCGCTTCAGGGCGATCGTGCGGTGGGCCCGGGCCAGGTCCTCCTTGCGCAGCTGGGTCGGGGCCGCCCCGGTGTGGTGCAGGGGGATGCCCAGCTCGCCCAGGCGGCGTTCCGTATCGCGCGACAGCAGGGTCGGCTCGTCCGCCACCAGGGAGGTCAGGAGCCCGCGGGAGAAGGCCCGGGCGGGTAGGCCGTGGCGCTCCGCATGCCAGTTGAAGAGGGCTTCGGCATGCCGGCTGCGGTAGAAGTTGCCGGTGCAGACGAACAGGAGGAGCTTGGAATCTGCGCTTGTGCGGGTCGTCATGCCAGGTAGAGTCCCGTCACACTAACACCCCTCCGCCATGGTACGCAAACTGTTCGTCTTCTCCGCTCTCTCCCTCGCTTTCGTCGGTTGCATGGGTCCCAAGAAGGGCCCGAGCCCGGTCACCGACGGCGCCCCGGTCACGAGCGGCGCCCTCGTCCTCGACTCCGGCCTGACGCCCGTGACCCCGGTCGCCCCCGTCGTCGCCCCGGCGCCGGTCAAGACCACCCCGGCCAAGACCACGACCCCCGCGAAGAAGTCGACCGGCCGCCTGCCGATCGGCAACAACGCCGGCAACAAGTAAGGTCCCTTACATCAACGACACCTCGGTGACGAAGGTGTCGACCTGACCGGGCTCCGCGAAACGGAGCCCGTTCTTATGTTCGGGGCTGTTGGGCGGGCCCATCCACGGCTCGACGCAGTAGTAGGGCGCCTCCGGGTCGGGCGTCCACGTGACGACGCTGGCCCACGCGCCCGGGATCGCCTCCTCGCCGACCTTGATGGAGATGTCCTCCTCGCCCGAGCGCGGCCCGAAGGCGAGCGTGGCCGACGTGAGGTTCGTGAAGATGCAGTCGGAGAGGTGCGGGTTGTCGAAGCCGATCGCGGCCTGGCCCTTGAGCTCGGCGAACGGCACCAGCTTGCCGTCGGCGGCGTGGCGCCATTGCTTCTTGGACGGGATCTTCACCACGTAGTCGCGGCGGGCCAGGCCGGCGTGCCACGGCAGGGTGAAATAGAAGTGGTGCCCCGCGCACCACGGCAGCGGCTGGCTGTCGCGGTTCTCCAGCTCGAAGGTGATGCGCAGGAAGAGCTCGAGGAAATCGAAGCGGATGCGGAAGTCGTACGCGAAGGGGTAGCAGCCGCGGCCGCGCTCATCCTGGATCAGGCGCACCACCGCGTGCCGGGGGCCGCTCTCGACGATCTCGAAGGCCGAGTCGCGGGCGAAGCCGTGCTGGGGCATCGGGCGCTTCACGCCGTCGGCCGCCTTCCAGGCGAACTTCTCGCCGTCGGCGTAGTTGCGGCCCATGAACGGGAACAGGATCGGGTTGCCGCCGCGGACCGGGCCGATCTTGGCGAGGTCCATCGGCGCGTCCGCGGGCCAGAAGAGGATCTCGCGCCGACCCGACGGGACGTCGAGTTTCCAGCGCAGGAGGCGCGCGCCGCGCGTCAGGCACGTCTCGTAGGTCGAGGCGCCGACCGTCCATCGTTCCATGGGGACGCCGTTCTCTTCGTAGCTCTGCATGGGGCGGAGCAAACGCGGCGCGGGCCCGGTGGCAAACGCGGACTTAGCCGGCGCGCTTGGCGAAGCGGTAATGGCAGACCATCCATTCCGCGCCGCCCCGGAAATTCCAGAGCTCGGCGCAGGCCATGAAGAACACCCGCCAGTTGGCCAGCCAGGCCCGGGCCCGCTTCTCGCCATAGGTCCGGGCGAAGATCCGGAGGACCTCCTCCCGGTGGCGGTCGGTGTTCTCGAGCCAATGTTCCGAGGTCTGGCCGTAGTGGCGGCCTTCGACCTCCCACTGCTGCTCCAGCTTCAGGTCGTCCTGGAAGCGGCTGGCGAGGCAGTTGGAGGGCATGATGCCGCCGGTGAAGAAGTGGCGGGACATCCAGTCGGTGCCGTCCTTCGCCGCGAAGTGGTAGGCGATGTCCTTGTGCGTGAAGACGTGGAAGAACAGCTTGCCCCCGGGTTTGAGCCAGCCGGCGATGCGGCGCATCAGTTCGGACCAGTTCTTCATGTGCTCGAACATCTCGACGGAGACCACCCGGTCGTAGCGGGCGGCCTCGGCGGCGAAGACGTTCATGTCGCAGGTGACGATCCGGACGTTCCGGAAGCCGCGCTTGGCGCATTCGCCCTCGATGTGGGCGCGCTGCGAGGCGGAGTTGGAGACGCCGGTGATGCGGGCGTGCGGGTACTTCTCGGCCATCCAGAGGGTGAGCGAACCCCAGCCGCAGCCCAGCTCGAGGATCTCGAGGCCGTCCGCGAGCTCCGCGCGGGCGCAGGTGCGGGCCAGCATGGCCTCCTCGGCCTGGGCGAGCGTCTCGTTTCCGAGTTCGTAGAAGCACGACGAGTATTTCAGGCGAGGTCCGAGGCAGAGTTTATAGAAGTCGGCCGGCACCTCGTAGTGCTGGTCATTCGCGGCCTGGGTCTCGATGGCCACCGGCAGCCGGCGCAATTCGGCCGCGAAGGCCTCGACCCGCGCGAAGCGATCGGCGGCCGAGTCCGGGCGCTCGTCCCGGAGCCGCTGACGGAGCAAGCGGCGGATGCCCCAGCGGAGGACCCGGTCCGGCAGGATGTCCTTTTCGATCAGCGTATCGATCAGCGGCATGCCCGCATCTTGGGCGCCGGACCGGGCGCTGGCAAACCGCTCCCGCGGAAAATCAACCGCGGGGCGGACGGGGCCAGAAGGCCGGCACCCGGGCTTGGTAGTCGGCGTATGCCGGTCCTTTGGACTTCAGCAGCTGCGCTTCGGTCAGCGGGATGCCGGTGACGTTGACCAGGAAGTGGTACATCACGCCGACGCAGAGCAGCCCGGGAACGCCGCGAAAGGTGGCGTTGTAGCTCATGAGCAGGAACCCGACCCAGACCAGCCATTCGCCGAAGTAGTTGGGGTGTCGGCTCCAGGCCCAGAGGCCGCGGTCGCAGACCTTCCCCCGGCTGGCCGGGTCTCGCTTGAAGGCCGCCAGCTGGGCGTCGGCGATGGTCTCGATGAGCACCGCGCCGATGACCACGGCGAGGCCGACCCAGTGGACCGCGCTCAGCGGGCTCGGCGCGCCGACGGGGCTGGCGGAGAGCAGGGGTAGGCACAGGATCGTCAGCGCCACGGCCTGCACGAAGTAGAAGTAGGCCATCTGCCTCGGCATCCGGTCCCCGTGCTCGGCGCGCATGCGCAGGTAGCGACCATCCTCCTGGTCCAGGTGCCCGAGCACGCGCTGGGCGAGGTGGGTGCCCAAGCGCAGGCTCCAGATCGCCGTGGCGACCGCCATCAGCACGCCCGGCGCGTCCAAGGTCCGGGCGACGAGGTGCGAGGCCAGCATCTGCAGGGCGACCAGCGCGAACCCGTAGGACCAGACGACGTCCACGATGGACCAGTTGTCGAGGCGCTTGGCGACGACCCAGCAGGCGGCGAAGAGCAGGCAGGCCTCGACGAACAGGACGAGGACGTCGAAACCGAGGGCGGCGAGAGGGTTCATGCGGCGGGGGAGAGGGTGGCCAGCCGACGGAAGGCGGGCAAGAGCAGGCGGCGCAGGAGCCAGGCCCCGGCGGGCGCGACGACGACCCAGGCGAGGGCGGCGTGCAGCCCGGCGAGCCCGAAGCGTTCAAAGAACAGGCCCGGGGTCTCGGTGAACACGCGGACGACCGTGGCGAGGTCGATCGCGACCGGCTCGGCCCCGGTCAGCCGCTCACCCAGTCGGACGAACGGGATGATCAGCAGGAGCTGGACCGGGGCCAGCAGGTAGTTCGTCAGCTGGAGCGCGAGGTGGTTCAGGCGGGCGAGCCGGCCGGCCAGCGCGCAGGCGGCCGTGGTCGTTCCGAGGAACGGCAGCAGCCCCAGCGCCGCGCCGGTCGCGACGGCGGTGGCGAGGGCTTCCGGGCTCACGCCTTGGCGCAGCTCGGCGACCAACGGGTCGCGCACCTTGCGGCGGAGCCAGTCGCCGACGCGTCCCATCAGGCGGCCTTGCGGGTGAAGAAGACCTTGCCGAGGTCCGCTTCACCCGGGGCGGCGCGCAGGCAAAGCAGGGCGTAGGCGGCGATGGCGAAATTACCGAGCACCATCAGGGCGACGAACCAGCCGAGGCGCGCGGCGACGGTGCGTTCGCGCCAAGCGACGTAGAGCCAGAAGGCGAGGAAGCCGAAGTAGGCGTCGAACATCGTGGCCAGGCCCCACGGCTCGGAGCAGACGGTGACGTAGCCCTTGAGGACGTTGATGCCTTCCTTGTTTTTGACGAGCTCGGCGAACTGCGGCAGCGAGGTGATCGTCGGGGCGGTCGAGGCGTGCCA
>JBEGOO010000039.1:0-15004 GCA_041182045.1 Verrucomicrobiota bacterium | reverse complement strand
CCATCATGCAGGCGAGCACGCGATCAGGGATGGTGCCGAAGTACTGGTCTTCGAACTCCTGGCCCTTGGCCGGCTTGGCGCCGAAGAGGGAGCGACCGCAGGTGTAGAGGTCGGGACGGAGATGGAAGAGACGGGCGTCGATCAGGAAGTACTCCTGCTCAGGACCGCAAGAAGCGGAGATGTAGCCGTGCTTCTTGCCGAACAGCGCGAGCACGCGGGAAGCGGCCTTGTTGACGGCCGCCATCGAGCGGAGCAACGGGGTCTTCTTGTCGAGGGCCTCGCCCTTCCACGACACGAAGGCGGTCGGGATGCAGAGCGTGGAGCCGTTCTCGGTGTCGAAGATGTAGGCCGGGGAGGTGACGTCCCAGGCGGTGTAACCGCGGGCTTCGAAGGTGGAGCGCAGGCCGCCGTTCGGGAAGGAGGAGGCGTCGGGTTCGGCCTGGATCAGCGCCTTGCCGGAGAACTGGGCGAGGGTGCCGTTGCCGTTGGGCTCGAAGAAGGTGTCATGCTTCTCGGCGGTGAAACCAGTGAGCGGGTAGAAGACGTGCGCGTAGTGCGTCGCGCCGCGCTCGAGCGCCCAATCCTTGATGGCGGCGGCGACGACGTCGGCGGCGGCGGCATCCAGCTTGGTGCCGGCCTCGATGCTGGCCTTGAGGGACTTGAAGACGTCCTTCGGGAGGCGCTTCTCCATCTTATCGAGGGAGAAGACATTCTGGCCGTAGATCAGGTCGATCTTCTCGTTGCGGAAGTCGAAGCTGCCCTGGAGGCGAGGCTGGGAAGCGATCGCCTCGATGGCGTTGCGACGTGCGGGGTTGGTGCTCATGGTTTGGGATTGGTGAAAAATCGTCTTTTGACCCGAAAGGGAAAGCATCCCCCGTGCCACGGTTCAACAGGGAACCATTCACACCCCTTTTATGCCTATTTTTACTCTTTGTGTCTAAAAATAGACAAACCAAGGTTGGCTATTTCCATACATAGACGGCCCGAAGGAAGTAGGCTGTATCCAGCCGGACCTGCCCAGGAAGGGGCTTCCCCCTGAAGTCATTGGAAACCCCCAATTTCAAGGAAAGCGGTCCCTTGCTCCGGAGGATGTTCAGCCCTGACTCGTGGCGGATGTAGAAATCCTGGGCCGACTGGAACGATGGCACGATGGCGACGGCGCTGTCCAGTTTAGCCCAACCGAGGTCGCGCTCCAGACTCAGCCCCAGATCCATCGAAGGCGTCGAGAGGTTCGCCGCTTCCGGCAAGGCGTAGTTCTCATAGCGATGCGCGAGACCGACGCGCGCATCGAGCTTCCCGCGGGCATCCGTGAAGAGACGAAGGCCGAGCCCGGCCGCGTTCACCGAAAGAAAGTCGACCTGCCGGGCGTTGTCATACCCCGTATCGGTGCGCGCGTACCAGAAGACCACGTGGGTCGGGTTGGTCTCGTACGCCAGGTTGATGTGGAGGTCGTCGGCGGACGTCTGGTCGCCGGAAGTCGCGCGGACGAGCCGGACGCTGCCGCTCACGGTGTCGGCGACGGTCGCGCCTTTCGCCTGGAAGCCGGCGCTGAACCCGCTGCCCCGCGCGGCGCCGGAGCGACCGGAAAGGTCGAGATCCGCCTGCATCTTCCAGACGCGGACAGGCGCCGTCTCCGCGGGCCGCGCCCCCGGCTCCCGCCAAAGCTCCAAGGTGTCGTCGAAGGCGAAGGTCTCGCCGCCGCCGGTGCTCGCGGCCCGTCCGGCCACGCCCGAAGCCACGCCATCCAGGACGGCCCCACGGCGACCGCTCAGGCGGACCGCCTCGTCGGTCCGAAAAGATTCGACGCTCCCGAGCGGGAGGCGCAACGGGCTGCCGCCGCCCAGCCCATGGACCTGGATCTCCAGCTGCCCATCGGCGATCCGCTCGATCCGGCCGCGCAGGAAGGTGCCGTCGCGCAACGTCACACCGTCGGCCAGCAACGCCAGGGGGCCGCACGCAAGGAGGAGAAAACCGCGCTTCATGGGAAGGAGACAATCAACCGGACGGAGGGTTGCCAATCCTGAGCGAAGAAGTTGGTATGAGCCGATGGACCTGGACGCGATCATCCTCGGTGCCGGCCCGGCGGGCTTGGCCGTGGCCCATGCGATGCAGTCCCAAGGCGCCCGCGTGAAGGTGATCGAACCCGCCGGACGGGTGGGTGGCTCGATCCGGACGATCCGCGAGGACGGCTGGCTGGTCGAGGTCGGCCCGAACACCCTGCAGCTCGAAGGTGAGTCCGACCTCGCTTTGCTGAAAGGCTACGGACTGGAGGCGGAACTGCAGGAAGCCGACACCGCCGCGGCCAAACGCTTCATCCTTTCCCGGGGCGAGCTCCACGGTCTCACCGCGCACCCGGGCTCGCTTTTCAAATCGAGGCTCCTCTCGACGCGCGGCAAGCTGCGGTTGCTGGGCGACCTCTTCCTGCCGCGCGGGGGCTTCGAGGGCGAAACGATCGCCGGTTTCGCCACGCGTCGCTTCGGGGCGGAAGCGGCGGCCCGCCTGATGGACCCGGTGGTCTCGGGCGTGCACGCCGGCGACCCCGACCGGCTGGTCATGGGGAACTGCTTCCCGCGGATCCACGCACTGGAGCAATCGCACCGCTCGGTCATCCTCGGCCTGGCCCGCACCCGCGGCGAAGCACGCCGCGTGGTCGGCTTCCGGGGCGGCATGCAGGCCTTGGCCGAGGGCATGGCGGCCCCGCTGCGCGCGGCGCAGGCGCTCCGGCTCGGCTCGATGGCGACCCTGATCCGCAAGGACG
The DNA here is from genome assembly GCA_041182045.1 of Verrucomicrobiota bacterium. Lineage (GTDB taxonomy): Bacteria > Verrucomicrobiota > Verrucomicrobiia > Opitutales > UBA953 > UBA953. Next base: position 12,246 of record JBEGOO010000039.1, on the reverse strand, counting down.
CCAAAGGCTGGAACGTCGCCTGGCGCGACGCCGACGGGCTGGATGACGGCGCCCGCGCCCGCCACCTGGTCGTGACGGCCCCTCACTGGCACTGGGCTTCCCTCCCGTTCGACGAGAACCTGCGCGCCGCGTTCCGCGACTGGGAACGGACCGACGCGCCGCCCGTGACGGTGGTCGCGCGCGGCTACGACCGCGCGGCCGTCGCGCACGCCTTGGACGGCTTCGGATTCCTCGTCCCCGGGGAGGAACGCCGCCGGTTGCTCGGTTGTCTCTTTCCGTCCTCCGTCCTGCCGGGCCGCGCCCCCGCGGGCAAGGTCCTGCTGGCCTGCTTCATCGGGGGCGCGCGCCACCCGCGGCTCGCGCGCCTGCCGGACGAGGAGCTGCGCCAGCTGCTCGACGAAGAACTGGGCGCGACGCTCGGCGTGCAAGGCGCGCCGGCGAAGGAATGGATCCAGCGCTGGGAACGGGCGATCCCCCAGTATGGCATCGACCAGACGCGCAAGGAAGCGGCGTTGGCGCAGGCGGAGGCGGCCAATCCCGGGCTGCGTTTCCACGGCGCCTTCCGCGGGGGCATCTCGCTCATGCAGGCGATCCGCGGCGGCGACGCGCTGGGCCGGGCCCTCGCGCGGGGTTGACCGGGCTCAGGCGCCCGGCCGGGGATCGGGCAACTGGCGGACGACCCAGAAGGCCGGCACCATGAGCGCGGCGGCCCCGACGTAGACCCAGAAGTGCGAGCCGAAATGGAAGTAGAGCAAGGCGGCGCTGATCGGGCCGATGACCCGCGCGAGCGAACCCGCGGACCGCAGGATGCCGAGGTTCCGCCCCTGCTCGGAAGCATCGGAGTAGAGCGAGACCAAGGCCGAGACGCTGGGCAGGATGAGCCCGGTGGCGAAGGAGATCAGACCCATGCCGACGAAGAAGACGGGCTTGCCCCAAGCCGGCAGGACCGCGTCGGCGCCGGGCGTCGGGATAGCCGCGACCAGCAAGAACGCGACCGCCGCGGTCAGGAAGCCGAAGAGGACGACCTTGCGCTGCCCGACGCGCCCGACGACGCGCCGGGAAAGCCCCTGGGCGAGGACCAGGCTGGCGCCGTTGAACAGGAAAAGCACCGCGTTGTCGCGCGGGCTGTAGGCGAACAAGGCGAGCGTGAGGAAGACAATCGTGTTCTCCATGCCGGTGAAGCCGACCTGGTAGATGAGGTTGGCGAAGGAAGTCCGGCGCACCTCGCGGGAGCGGACGTTGGCGAGGTCGAAGATCGACGGGCGCTGGGCGTCCTTGGCGGCGCGCTTCTCCGGCGGCAAGGTCTCGGGGAAGAAAGCCCACACCAGCAGGAAGTTGGCCCCGGCCATGGCCGCGGCGATGGCGGCCGACTTGGAGAAGAGATTGAGGCCGAACGCGCCGGCCGCGACCACCGCGGGACCGGAGGTGTCCGGCGCCGTGAACCCGCCGATGATCGGGCCGCACAGGAAGCCCAGGCCGATGGCGATCCCCACGACCGCCATGCCCTTGGTGCGCTCCTTCTCGTCGGTGACGTCGGCCGCCGCCGCGCTGGCGACGGCGATGTTCCCCGCCATCATGCCGCAGACCAGCCGGGTGAGCACCACGACCCAGAACTGGGCGGCGAAGATCCAGAGCAGGTAGGAAAGCGCGCTGCCGGCCAAGGTCACCGTCAGGATCCCGCGCCGGCCGAAACGATCCGAGAGCGAACCCCAGATCGGCGAGAAGACGAACTGCAGGAGGGAATAGAGGGTGCTGAGCAGGCCGCCGAACAGCACGGTCTTCTTGAAGACGGTGTCGCCCCCCATCGCCTCGGCCAACGAGCTCAGCCAACCGATCAAGGTGCCGGCCGACCCCTCGGCCTGAATGTAATGGTTCAGCAGGTGCGGGAACAGCGGGATGATGATGCTGAAGCCCACGATGTCCATGAACACGGTCAGGAAGATCAACCCGAGGGTGCGGCGCTGCGAGGACGAGGGGCTGACGGTCATGGGCCGAAAATGACACCCGGGGGCCGAGGCGCAAACAAAACAGCGGCTTGCGGAGCGCGGGGGTGGCGACGAAGATGGCCCCATGCGTCTCGCCGTCCGTCTCCTGCTCGCCTGCGTCCTCGGCCTCGGCGCCGCCGGCGCGGCGACGGACCCGAAGCTCCTGCTCATCGAACAGAAACTGAACGGCTTCACCGACCAGGATTACGCCGGCGCGGTCGAACGCCTGCTGTCCGAGCAGGAAGCGCGCACCGGCGTGCCGTTGCGCCCGGGCTCGCTCCGTAAATGCGGCCTCAAGGTGTCGTCCGACTCCGGGCTCGGCCTGTCGACCCCCAAGTCCTTGGTCCGCGCGGTCGGGACGGCGTTGCGTCAACGCGGCTTCGGGGCCGACGCGGTCATCGTCTGCGACGGCCGGCAGGAAAGCCTGCGCCAGTGCGGGTTCCTCCCTCCGCTCAGCAAGGATCCGGCTCGCTTCGAGGACTATCCGGTAGTGGCGTGGGACCAGCTCGCGTCGGGCTGGGCGGGCGAAGCCCGGCTGCGCTACGAGAACCAGGTCATGCCGAGCCCCGGCACCCCGAACGTCCCGTGGGGCAACCCCCGGGTGAGCGTCCTGCCGAAGACGCTCTTCGACGAGGTCGATTTCTGGATCAACCTGCCGGTGCTCAGCGACAGCAAGTCGCTCGGCGTCCATGGCGCGCTGGCCGCCGCCTCCCTCGGCAACATGGCCAACGCCGAACGTTTCCTCGACAACCCCTCCAACGCCTCCAAGGCCGCGGTCGAGGTCTGCGCGATCCCGGGGCTGAACAAGCGCCAGGCCCTCACCATCCTCTCGCTGGAACGCTACCAGGTCCTGGGCGGCCCGAACTATGACGCGAACTGGGTCCGCTCCGACAAGGTGCTGCTCGCGAGCGCGAACCCCGTGATCCTCGATTTCATCGGCCTGCAGAAGATCAACGCCGGCCGCGTCGCCCGGCAGATCGCGGCGATCCATCCGGAGCCGCCGATCTTCACCTTGGCGAACCAAGGCGAGATCCAGCTCGGGACCTGCCGGCCGAACGAGATCACCCTCGTGCGTCTCGCCGCCCCTTGATCGCCATGTTCAACCGCCTCAAGCAGTTCCTCGCCCCGCTCCGCTACTGGCGGGAACTTCCCCTGCGGGAGCTGGCCGACCGTCCGGCGACGGCCGCGGCGCCGACAAGCAAGATCCCGCCGGTCGTCATCCAGACCTGGGAGGATCGTCTGTTCGGCAAAAACCATCTCAAGGAGATGGCCAAGTTCCGCGAGCTGAACCCGGAGCTGGGTTTCGAACTGTGGGACCGCGGGCAGCGGGAAGCCTACCTCCGGGAGAAGTGGGGCGCGCACCCGATCTTCGAGATCTACCATCGTTCGTTGTTCGGTCCGATGAAGGCCGACATCTTCCGCTACTGCCTCATGGCGGACCGGGGCGGGTTTTACTTCGACATCAGCAAAGGGTGCACGGTGCCGCTCCGGACGCTGTACGGACCGGAGACCGAGGCGCTGATCACCTTCGAACCGCATCCCAGCCCGGTGCCCTGCCCGTCGGCCGTCGCGCCGCACCTGAAGCACCCGGACAAACTAGCCCTGCAGTGGGGCTTCGGCTTCGCCCCGGGGCATCCGATCCCGCTGCGGACGATCGCCAACATCTGCGCCGAGTACCCCCGCTACCGCGGGAAGGTCTTCGCCTTCCCCAAGGACGCCATCCGTGAGCTCACCGGGCCGATCATGTTCACGAAGAGCCTGCATGACGCCTATGCGCCCGGCCCCTTGCCGAACGTCGTCCAGGCGGGCGTCGACTTCGATGGCCACGGCGTCTTCGCGCTGAAGGGCTCGAAGGTGCGCTACATGACGGCGCCGGCCTACACCAAGGCCAAGGATCAACCGATCGTGCTCTGAACACCGGGCGCAAAAAAGGCGGTCAAGGGAGGTCCCTTGCCGCCTGTTGCTTCATAAGGCCCGCTTCAGAGCTTCAGGCCGAGGGCTTCGGAAGCCGTCGCGCGCTCCTCGAGCAGCTCCTTCTCGGTGATCGCGATCTTCTCCTTGGAGAAGGCGTCGAGCGGCAGGCCCTGCACGATCTCCCAGGAGCCGTCGGCCTTGGTGCGGATCGGGTAACCGAACATGATGCCCGGAGCGATGCCGTAGTCGCCCTTGGAGAGCACGGCGACGGAATGCCAGTCGCCGGCCGGAGTCGGGAAGTGCAAGCTGCGCAGGGTGTCGAGGGCGGCGTTGGCGGCGGAAGCGGCCGAGGAGGCGCCACGGGCCTTGATGACGGCGGCGCCGCGCTTCTGGACGTCGGGGACGAAGGTCTCCTTGAGCCACGCGTGGTCGGTGATGACCTGGGTCGCCGGCTGGCCGCCGATGAGGGCGTTGGTGAAGTCAGGATACTGCGTCGAGGAGTGGTTGCCCCAGATGGCCACGTTCTTCACGACGGAGTTGTGCGCGCCGGCCTTGGCGGCGAGCTGCGACTTGGCGCGGTTCTCGTCGAGACGGGTCATGGCGAAGAAGTTCTCGGCGGGCAGGCTGCCGGCGGAGCGCAGCGCGATGAGGGCGTTGGTGTTGCAAGGATTGCCGACGACGAGCACCTTGACGCTCTTCTTGGCGTTGCGCGCGATGGCTTCGCCCTGGCCGATGAAGATCTTGCCGTTGATGCCGAGCAGGTCCTTGCGCTCCATGCCGTCCTTACGGGGCACCGCGCCGATCAGCAGACACCAGTCCGCGTCCTTGAAGCCCTCGTTGAGGTCGCCGGTGGCGACGACATCGGTGAGCAGGGGGAAGGCGCAGTCCTGGAGCTCCATCACGACGCCGGCGAGGGCGTTGAGGCCGGGTCCGACTTCGATCAGGTTCAGCGCGACCGGCTGGTCAGGGCCGAAGACGGCGCCGGAGGCGAGGCGGAAGATGGCGGCGTAACCGATGTTGCCGGCGGCGCCGGTGACGGCCACGCGGAGAGGAGTCTTGGATGCCATGAGGATGGCTATCTAGTTGGCCCTCGCCCGCGGAGTGAAGCGGAAACTCACAGCCCCAGCTCGCCCTGCATCAAATCATTAGCGGCCGGGGCGGAGACGCTGTCGCGGACTAATTGGGCCAAGGAGGCCTGCGAACGCCCTTCCAGCCCGCACAAGGCGCGCAGGACGAGGGCCGCCGCCAAGGCGTCGTACAGGGCGCAGTGGAAGCGGCGGCGCTTGGGCGGGCAGTGCTGGGCGGCCAAGGCGTCGAGCCGGGCGCCCAACCGGAGATCGGCGACCAACTGTCCCAGGCGGAAGTCGCCCAACGACGGCGCCCAGACCCGGGCCAACCGGCACGTATCGATCCACGGTCCCCACTCGGCGACCTCGCCGGCCTCGCCGACGAAGGCCGGGACGACGGAAGGCCGCGCCCAGGTGCCGCGCAGGAGGTCGTGCTCCACCGTCGCGTTATGCGCGGCCAGCAGGCCGGTCCGGCGCAAGGAGACCCAGCGATCCCATTCGGACTCGAACGGCGGGGCGCCGGACAGGTCCCGCGCGGCGAGGCCGTGGCACTGCGTGTCGATGGACGGGATCGCCGCGCGCGCCGCGTGGAGGGAAGTCGCGGTGGCGACGATCTCACCGCCGAGCAAGGTCGCCACCCCGGACTCCACGACGCCGGTGCGCGGGCCCCCTTCGAAGTCCACCACATGGATCGGCACCTGGTGCCAAGGTAGCGACGCCCCGGCCATGGTCAAAGAGTTCGGAAAAACTCGCCCAAGGGCGTGGGCTTGCCGGTGGCGTCGAGCAGCGCCGAGGTGCCGAGCGCGGCGCTGTCGGGGCGGGCGGGGAACCAGGCATGCCGCTCGAGGCACTCGAGCGCCTCGAGCTTCGGCATGACCTTGCGCATGAAGGCGAGCACCTGCTCGGGCTTGAAACGATTCTGCTCCGGGGACTTCGCGTTCCAATCCCCGACGGCGAACTCCGTGAGCCAGACCGGGCGGCCCCCGTAGGCGCGGGAGACCGCCTGGATGCGGTTGACCAGCCCATCGGCGTCCGGGCCGGCGTAGGAATGCATGCAGATGAAATCGACGCGGAGGTTGCGTTCCTCGACCCCCTTCATGAAGGCCTTCATCCACGCGTTGTCCGGATGCACGCACACGGGGCTGCCGAGGCGCAGGCCGGTCTTCATCAAGGCGGGCCAGGCGGCGAGCGCCTTCTCGACCGTGAGGTTGGCCTGATCCTTGCCATCGGGCTCGTTGAAGCCGAGCAGGTGGCGCGGGCCGTTGTCCTTCGCCTGGGCGCCAAGTTTGGCGAGGGTGGCATCCTGTCCCCAATACCCCCAGGCCATGGGGGTGAAATCGATCTCCGCCGGCAACCCTTCCGGTCGCGATGAACCCCAGGTGTAGATCCAGGAGGGGCGCAAGGCCTGGACCTTCGCTTCCCACCCGTTGCCCGGCTTGGCCACGATGCCCAGGCCTTTCTTGCGCGAGCCGCGGGCGACGGGCGCGACCTGCGCGCCCAGCGAGAGCGCCAAGGAATAAGCGGAGGCTAAGGCAAGGAAATCGCGGCGGCGCATGGGGTCGGGCGGACTATCGCCATTCGTGCTTGGGGTAGCGACCCCGAAGTTCCTTCTTCACCAGTTCGTAGGAGCCCTTCCAGAAGGCGTCGAGGTCCCGGGTGCGTTGCTGGGTGCGGCGGGCGGGCGACTGGATGCAGACAACAATGGGCACCTTGCCCTGGCAGACGCGCAGTTTGCTGCCCGGGAAGTCGTACAGTTCCTGCACCGTCGCCTCGACCTCGGCCTCGCCGTCGGTCGTGTACTCGATGCGGGCCGGATGCTTCTTACGGGGCAGGACGAGCTTCTCCGGGCAGTAGGATTCCAACGCCATCGCCTGCTCGTGGGTCAGCCACCCGCGGACGATCCCCATCACGGGACGCTCGCGGATGTCACGATAGGCCACCGCGCCCGCGCAGACCTCCTCGATCACCATCCGGCGCCCGGCGTCGTCGAACGGCGCGATCCCCAGCTCTGGACAATGCTTCGCGAGGAAATTCACGCGGCGGAGCCACGCGTCGACCTGGCCGTCCCACTTCTCGAGTTCCAGGCGGCCGGCGATGACCTCCTCCGCCAGCAGGCGGCTGGCTGCATCGGAGGACGCGTCGTCCCGTTCGACCACCTCGAGGACCAGGTCGCGGAACCGGCGCTCGGCCCGCGTGACGACGCGACGCAACGCGGGGTCGTAGCGCACGGACGCGACCTCGCTGAAGTCCTCCGGGAAGAGCTCGCGCAGCCAGCTCTCCTCGACCGCGGTGCAGAGCGACAGGTACGTCGTCACCTCGCCGCGCGCCTGGATCTCGTCGATCTCCGCCGCCACGAGGAGCTTCGCGTGGCGCACGGCCGACTCGCGGCGCAGCTCGCCCTTGCGACCATGGACGAGCGCGCAGCGGAGGGTGCCGCCGTCGAGCCGGATCGCCAGACGATCGGAGAAGCCCAGCAGGAGGCAGCGGCGGATCGCGACGGGGTCCGCGGGGGCGTCGTCCACGGGCAAGCCCTGCCCTTCCGCGATGCGCAGGAACTGGCGCGCCGCCTGGTCCGCCTGGCGCGCGGACTGGGCGTGGATGCCCAGTCGCTCGCAGGCATCCAGGTCGAACTTCAGGTCCGCGGCCCGGCGCAGCAGCGCGAGCCGCGTGAAGAAGTCGGACCCATCCTCCTGCTCGACCGCGTCGCGCGCGTTCTCGGTCCGGTCATCGACCTTGCGGAAGAGGATGTCGCGGCCCTGCGAAAGCCCCGCGATGCGCGCGACCTCGGCGACGCAGCCGAACTCGCCGGCGGCCAGCAGCATGCGCGCGTAGCGCGGGTGGGCCGGGAAGACCGCCATGCGCCGACCCAACCGCGTCAGGGCGCCCGCGGGATCCACCGCGCCCAGGTCCCGCAGCACGGCGAGGGCGCGCTGCAGCGCCTTGTCGTCGGGCTTCTCGTACCACGGGAAAGTCGCCGCGTCGCCCCAACCCGACGTCAGGAGCAGCAGGATGGTCTCGGAGAGGTCGACCCGCTTGATCTCGGGCGTCTCGCGCAAGGGCCGCGCGGCGTGGTCGGTCTGCGACCAGAGCCGGATGCAGCGGCCGGGCCCGGTGCGGCCCGCGCGGCCGGCGCGTTGCTCCGCGGAGGCCTGGGACACGGGCTCGATGAGCAGGGTGTCGATGCCGCGATGCGGGTCGAAGCGCGCGACGCGGGCGAGACCGGCGTCGACGACGGCGCGCACGCCGGGGATGGTGAGCGAGGTCTCGGCGACGTTGGTCGCGACGATCACCTTGCGGCGGAGGCCCGGCTTGACGGCCCGGTCCTGCTCGTCCGGCGGCAGTTCGCCATGCAACGGGAGGATGTCCACGCCGCCGGACTCCGGCAGGTTGCGCACCGCGCCGATCGTGCGCATGATCTCGTACGAGCCCGGCATGAAGACGAGGACGTCTCCTTCCGGTTCCTCCTGGAGGAGGCGCCGGACCTGCTCCGCCGCGGCGTCCCAGACCGGGCGGGTGGAGTTGCGCGGCTGGTGCGTGTACTCGACCTCGACCGGGTAGGTGCGGCCATCGGCGGCGAGCGTCTCGGCCGAACCGAGCCACCGGGCCACGCCCTCGGTGTCGAGCGTGGCGGACATCGCGACGAGCAGGAGGTCGGGGCGCCCGGTCTCCTGCAGCCGCCGCGCCAACGCGAGGGCGACGTCCGAATGCAGGTTGCGCTCATGGAACTCGTCGAAGACCACGGCGCCGATTCCCTTCAGCTGGGGATCCGAGGCCATCTGCCGGAGCAGCAGGGCTTCCGTCACGAACTTGATGCGGGTCTGGGCGGACTCGACGCGCTCGAAGCGGATCTGGTAGCCGACTTCACCGCCGAGCCTGACCCCGCGTTCCTGCGCGATGCGCGCGGCCAGGAGCCGGGCGGCGATGCGCCGCGGCTGCAGCACGACGATCTGCCCCTCGACCAGACCGAGATCCAACAGCATCTGCGGGATGCGGGTCGACTTGCCCGAACCGGTCGGCGCGCGCAGGACCAACCGGCGCGTGCGGCCGCAGGCGGCGACGAGGTCGTCCTTGAGCAGGTCGATGGGCAGGGCTTGGCTCATGCGAGCGGCAGGTCGATCAGCCGGGCGGAGGCCCGACCGTCCCGCAAGGTAAGCCGGGCCACCGTCACGGGAAGGTTAAAACGCCGCGGGCCGGCGCTGCCCGGGTTGAGCCGCAGCACCCCGCCGTCCTGGACGATCCGCGGCACGTGGGTATGCCCCGTGATCACGACGTCGGGCCGGTAGGCCGACTCGTCGACGGGGAGATGCCCGTGATGCATCAGGATGCGGACGCCGGCGACCTCGCGGCAGACCACGAGCGGCAAGGCCGGGTCCTCGTCGCAGTTGCCCGCGACCGCGAAGGTCGGGGCGAGCCCGGCGAGGACCGGCACGATCAGCGGGCTGCACAGGTCGCCGGCGACGTAATACTCGACGCACCCCTCCAAGGCGACGACCGCCTCCGGACGGAGCCGTCCGTGCGTGTCCGCCAGGACGCCGATCTCGACCGCGGCCGCCACCGTCAGACCGGACGGCGGAGTTTGCCGGCCGGCACGGGACGCAGCGCGGTGAACTCCGCGCCGAGCGTCGACTTGAGCTTCTCGCGCAGGCCCGGCGGAAGCGCCGCCAGCGCGTCCTGGAAATCCTTGTCGCCGGGAAAGGCCGCCTTGCCCGTCTCGGCCACCTTCAAGGCCGGCAGGTCGCCCGCGGGGAAGTGGAACCCCTCGCGGCGATCGGCCTGGGCGGCTTCGTCCTCCGCGGCGGACACGTCGAGCGGCGGGAGCGATTCCTCGAAGCTGGCGGTGTCCTCGATCGGCACGTCGACGATGGGCGCGGCGGCGGGGCGCGGGACGCTCGCCGGGGCGGCGACGGCGGTCGCGGTCGTGGGCGCCCCGAAGAGGTTCGCCGGTGGCACCAGGTACCGGTTTATTTTTTTTTCGCCGGGCTCCCGAGGGAGACCAGCTGAAGCGGCGGCGATGTCCTTGATGAGCAGGTCGATCGACCTCGCCCGACTTTGCTCGATGGCCTTGAGCAAGGTCACCTCGAAGTTCGCCCGGGGCGACAAGCCCTGCCGGATGCCCTGCTCGCCCGCCTGGAGGCATTCGAGGACGCGGACAAGCTGCTCGGTGGCGAGCGGGGCGCCCAGCATCGCGCTCGTGCCGCCCTGGCGGACGGAGTCGAGGGAGGCCTGGCGCACTTTCGCCTGCAGGTCGCCCAGCACGCGGAGCAGGTCGCGCCCTTCCGTATGGAAGGCGTCGCACAAGGTCAGGATCGAGCGGCCGTCGCCGGCCGCGATGGCGCGGGCGAGGTCGGCGATCTGCTGGGCGGAGGCCAGGCCGTAGATGGAAAGCACGTCGGCCTCCGTCACGGTCTTGCCGGAGAAGGAGATGACCTGGTCGAGGATCGACTGCGAATCGCGCATCCCGCCGTTGGCCAGGCGCGCGATGGCCGTGAGCGCGTGCTCGTCGGCCTTCACGCCGTCGGCCTTCACGATGCGGGCGAGCTGGGCGGCGATGACCTCCTCGGAGATCGGGTGGAACTCGAGGCGCTGGCAACGCGAGGTGATGGTCGGCAGGACCTTGTCGGACTCGGTGGTCGCGAGGATGAACTTCACCCAAGGCGGCGGTTCCTCGAGCGTCTTGAGGAGCGCGTTGAAGGCGTCCTTCGTCAGCTGGTGGACCTCGTCGATGATGAAGACCTTGAACGGGCAGGCCGACGGGGCGAACTGGCACTCGTCGCGGATGCGCTTGGCGTCCTCGAGGCTGCGGTTCGAGGCGGCGTCGATCTCGACGACGTCGAGGCAGCTGCCCTGCTCGATCGACAGGCAGACCGGGTCGTCGACGGCGAAGTCGGCCTTGGGGCCGCCGGTGCAGTTGAGGGCCTTCGCGAGGATGCGGGCGGTGGTCGTCTTGCCGGTGCCGCGCGGACCGACGAAAAGGTAGGCGTGGGCCATCCGCTTCGTCTCGAGGGCGTTGCGCAGCGTGCGGACGATGTGCTCCTGCCCGACCAGCTCATCGAAGCGACGGGGGCGCCAGCGGCGGGCGATGACTTGGAAGCCGGGTTCGGACACGTGGTCAGAGGGAAGGGTCGGACCCGCGGGGTGTCAACGGAGCGATGCTCGGCTTATTCCCACTCGATCGTCGCCGGGGGCTTGGACGAGACGTCGTAGACCACGCGGTTGATGCCCTTGACCTCGTTGATGATGCGGGTCGAGGAGCGCTGGAGGACGTCGTACGGCAGTCGGGCCCAGTCGGCCGTCATGGCGTCGGACGAGGTCACGGCGCGCAGGGCGCAGACGTTGTCGTAGGTGCGGCCGTCGCCCATGACGCCGACGCTGCGGACCGGCAGGAAGACCGCGAAGGCCTGCCAGACCTTGGCGTACTGGCCGGACGAGCGGAGCTCGCTGATGAAGATGTGGTCGGCCTGGCGGAGGACGTCCAGGCGCTCCTTGGTGATGTCGCCGCAGACGCGGACCGCGAGGCCGGGGCCGGGGAACGGGTGGCGCCACACCATGTCGTGCGGGAGGCCGAGGGCCTCGCCGAGGGCGCGGACCTCGTCCTTGAAGAGTTCGCGCAGGGGCTCGAGCAGCTTGAGCTTCATGTGCTTCGGGAGACCGCCGACGTTGTGGTGGCTCTTGATGGTCGCGGCGGGGCCGCCGTTGGGCGAGAGGGACTCGATGACGTCCGGGTAGAGGGTGCCCTGGGCGAGGAACTCGACCTTCCCCTTCTTCGTGCGCTGGACGTCCTTGATGGAGCGTTCGAAGACCTTGATGAACTCGTGGCCGATGATCTTGCGCTTGCGCTCAGGGTCGGTGACGCCCTTGAGCTTGCGGAGGAAGATGGCGGAGGCGTCCACGACGCGGAGGTCCACCTTGAACTTGCCGCGGAACATCCGCTCGACCTGCTGGCGTTCGCCGAGGCGGAGCAGGCCGTTGTCAACGAAGACGCAGGTGAGCTGCTTGCCGATGGCGCGCTGGATCAGGGCCGCGGCCACGGAGGAGTCCACGCCGCCGGAGAGGCCGAGGATGACCTGGGACTTGCCCACCTTCTCGCGGATCTCGCGGACGGCGGTGTCGACGTAATCGTCCATCTTCCAGTCGGCGCGGCAGCGGCAGATGCGGAAGAGGAAGTTGCGGAGGATGTCGATGCCGCGCTCGGAGTGGGCGACCTCCGGGTGGAACTGGATGCCGTAGAAGCGGCGCTTCGGGTCCTCGACCACGGCGCACTCGGAGTTCTCGGTGCTGGC
>JBEGOO010000038.1:0-4485 GCA_041182045.1 Verrucomicrobiota bacterium | reverse complement strand
CCCCTTCTTCGTGCCGGCCGGGGCCCGCGACGGTCAGATCATCGCCTGGCTCGCGGGCGGCATCGTCGTCGCGGCGCTGTCACGCGCGGCCCTCGCCTACGTCTTCGGCCTCGTCTCGGTGCGCTTCATGCACGGGCGCATCGTCGTGAACCTCCGGGCGCAGGTCTTCGCCAAGCTCCAGCAGCTGAGTTTCCGGTTCTTCGACACGAACGCCAGCGGCTCGATCATCAACCGCGTCACCTCCGACGCGCACTCGGTCCGCATCTTCATCGAAGGTGTCCTGCTGCAGCTCGCCATCATCGGCGTCACCCTCGTCGCCTGCTCGGTCTACATGTTCCGGACCGACTGGCGGCTCACCCTCGCCTGCCTGTCCGTGCTGCCGCTCCAGGCCTGGTTCGCCATCCGCTTCTCGCGGCGCGTGCGCCCGGCCTACGAGGAGAACCGCGAGCTGATGGACCGGCTGGTGCTGGGTTTCTCCGAGAACGTGCAAGGCATCCAGGTCGTGAAAGGCTTCGCCCTCGAGCCCCGCGTCCAGACCCGCTTCGAGGGCTGGAGCGAGGAGATCCGCCTCCAGAAGCGCAAGGTCTTCAAGGAGATCGCGCTCTTCTGGCCCGTCATCGACGGACTCAACCGCCTTTCGATGGCCATCCTCGTCGGCTACGGCGGCTGGATGGTCGCGCGCGGCGAGATCGCCCTCGGGACGGGCCTGGTGACCTTCGCGGGCCTGCTGCAGCAGTTCGCGACGCAGGTCACCACGCTCGCCGCGGTCGTCGACAACGCGCAGGTCTCGCTCGCCGGCGCCAAGCGCATCTTCGAGATCCTCGACACCGACCCGGGCGTGGCCTCGCCCGTCGACGGTCGCTCGCCGGGGCGCTTCCTCGGCGAGGTGGCCTTCGAGGACGTCTCCTTCGAGTACCGCGAGAACGACACGGTGCTGCACCGGCTGAGCTTCACGGCCCGGCCGGGCGCCCGCATCGCCATCGCCGGCGCGACCGGCGCGGGGAAGTCCGCCTTGCTCTCGCTCATCCCGCGCTTCTACGACCCGCGCTCCGGGCGAGTCACCCTCGACGGGCATGACCTGCGTACGTTGCCGCTGGCGGAGCTGCGCCGGCAGGTCGGCATGGTCTTCCAGGAGAATTTCCTCTTCTCGAACACCATCGCCGCCAACATCGCCTTCGGTCACCCCGACGCCAGCCAGGAACGGATCGAGCGCGCCGCCCGCATCGCGGGCGCCCACGGCTTCATCACCGCCCTGCCCGAAGGCTACGAGACCTACCTCGGCGAAGGCGGCGTCAACCTCTCCGGCGGCCAGCGTCAGCGCCTGGCCATCGCGCGGGCCCTGCTGCTCGAACCGACCGTGCTGCTGCTGGACGACCCGACCTCCGCCATCGACCCGGAGACCGAGCGGGAGATCCTCGAGGCGATGGAGGCGGCCATGGAAGGCCGCACGACGTTCATCGTGGCGCACCGCCTCAGCACCCTGCGCCGCGCGGACCTCGTCCTGGTGCTGGACCGCGGCCGCCTCATCCAGAGCGGGACGCACGCGGAGCTCATGGCCCAGGACGGCCATTACCGCCGGGCCATCCTCATCCAATCGGAGGGCGCCGTCGCATGAGCAAGCCGCGCCTTGAGATCGCCGTGCGCCGGAGCCACCCGGACGACGAGGAACCGGACCGGCTGCCGCTGCGCTGGTCGACGATCGCCCGGCTGCTCGCCTTCACCGCGCCGCACCGCCGGTGGCGCAACACCCTGCTGGCGCTCTGCGCGCTCCGCGCCATGGCCCTGCCCCTGCTGGCCTGGATGATCGGCCACATCATCCGCGGGCCGGTCACCGCCGGCGACGGCGTCGAGACCGCCCGCTGGCTGGTCACCTTCCTCGTCGCGGTCGTCCTGGCCGACATCGCCCTTTACTGGCGGATCCGGCTGGCCCACCAGATCGGGGAGGTGGTCCTCCGCGACCTCCGGGACCGCCTGATGAAGCACCTGCTGACCCAGCCGCTGGCCTTCTTCCACGCCCGCCGGCACGGCAGCCTCATCAGCCGCATGATCTCGGACATCGAGGCGATGCGCAACGGGATCCAGAACAACTTCTTCATCACGCTCGTCTCCTTCGGGCAGATGACCTGCGCGGCCGCGCTCATGCTCTGGGTCAACCCGCGGCTCTTCCTGGTGCTGCTCGCCATCGTCCCCTGCCTGCTCCTCGTGCACGCGGCGTTCCGCGGCAAGATCCTCCAGGCCTCCCGGCTGCAGCAGGAGAGCTTCTCGCGCGTGACCTCGGCCCTGGCCGAGACCGTCCAGGGCATCCGCGTCACCCAGGGCTTCGCCCGCGAGGACACCAACGCCGGGATCTTCTCGCGCCTCGTCCACACCCTCGCCGGCAACGTGGTCAAGACCGCCAGCCTCAGCGCCCTCTACCTGCCGTTGCTGGAGCTCAACGCCCAGGGCTTCCTCGCCGCGCTCGTCGGGGTCGGCGGCTGGCTCGCGCTCGACGGGGCCCACACCGGCCTCGGCGATCTCGTCACGTTCTTCTTCCTGGCCGACCTCTTCTTCTCGCCGATCACGATCATCGGCACCCAGCTATCCGAGGCCACGCTGGCGATGGCCGGGGCGGAACGCTACTTCCGCCTGCTGGACACGCCCCCGACCTGGACGGACCGGGCCGACGCCCGGGAATGCCCGCCGCTCAAGGGCGCGGTGGAGTTCCGGGGCGTGACGTTCGCCTACCTCCCGGACCGCCCCGTCCTCCACGCGGTCGACTTCACCGCGGCGCCCGGCCAGGTCATCGCGCTCGTCGGCCACACCGGCTCCGGCAAGTCCACCATCATCGGGCTCCTCGCGAAGTTCCAGCTACCCGGAGCGGGCGCGGTCCTCGTCGACGGCCTCGACCTGGCGCAGGTCCGCCAGGAGACGCTGCGCCGCCAGATGGGCTTCGTCTTCCAGCAGAACTTCCTCTTCGCCGGCACGGTGGCCGACAACGTGAAGGCGGCCCGGCCGGACGCGTCCGACGAGGCGATCCGGCAGGCGTTCCGCGACCTCGACTGCCTCGACCTCATCGAGGCCTTGCCGATGGGCATCCACACCCAGGTCTCCGAGAAAGGGCGCGGGCTCTCCCTCGGCCAGCAACAACTGGTGGCGTTCGCGCGGGCCCTGCTCGCCGACCCGCGCATCCTCGTGCTGGACGAGGCGACCAGCGCGGTGGACACGCTGACGGAGTCGCGCCTGCAGGCCGCGCTCGCCCGCCTGATGAAAGGCCGCACCAGCTTCGTGGTCGCCCACCGCCTCAGCACGATCCGCAAGGCCGACCAGGTGCTCGTGCTCGACCATGGGCGCATCGTCGAGCGCGGTACGCACGAGGAACTGCTCAGACTGGACGGGAACTACGCCCGCCTCCACCGCGACTTCCTCAGCTCAACGACCTGAACGCTCGGGCGCCGGCGCCTTGGGCGGCGCGGGCAGATGGGCCGGGAGTTCGGCCGGCTTCGCGGTCGCGCCGCCTTCCGGCTGGGCCTCGCGGAGGTCGTCGCCGCTCACGGAGTATTCGAACGCGTAGGCGACGCCGCGGCGGACGGGATCGGGGGCATAGAAGTCCCCGACCGGGGAGCGTCGGACGACCGCCAGGGAGCAGACCTGGGCGGCGCGGAAAGCCAGCAGTTCGCGCTGCGCCGCCGCGACCGTGGCCGGCGGACGGACCCGATCGACGACCGGAGGCTGCTCGACGCCTTGCTTGAGACGGATGGTCAGGGCCGCGAACCGGCTCGACGAGGCGACCGAGCCATCCGCGCCGAGCCGCACGAGCACCAGCCCGCGGGGATCCTCGCCCGCGGAGAAGGTCCAATCACCCTGCCCCAACGCCGGGTAACGATCGCCGTCGAGCCGCTTGGCGTCGGCGGGCAGCACGACGAGGACCCGCCGGACGGGACCACCGGGATTGCCCGGATAGCTGAAACGCTTGCGCCACAGGGGCCAATGCCGCCGGCCGGCGTCATCGATGACCTCGGGACCGCCGGGGCCCTCGACGACGAGAAAACGCTCCTTGAGCAAGGCGATCTCGTCCGGCTGGAGCGTCGCGACTTCCGCGCCGACGCGGCGGGTCGGGGCGGCGTTCGCGGGCACATCGGCGCCGGTGAGCAGGACGACCTCGACGGGGCCGGCGAGACGGTGGTCGACCCAGGCGATGAACCCGTAGGGTACGGCGGTCATCGCGGCCGCGAGCAGGACGCCGGCACCCACGGCCCGGGCCAGACGCTCCTCGGGACGCAAGGAGGCCATGAGGGCCGCGCCGGCGAAGGCGGCGGCGTGGACGGAGATCTGCGTACCCAGCTGCCAGGCGTACGCGGCCACCTCGTCGGCGTCGCCGAACCAGCGGTAGCGCAGGACCTGCAGCAGGACCCAGCCCGTGCCCGCGACCGCGCCAAGCAAGGGGGCGTAACGCAGGCCGAGGCGCTCGTAAGGACGGGTCAGGGCCGCCGACAGGACGGCCGCCAA
>JBEGOO010000037.1:0-11503 GCA_041182045.1 Verrucomicrobiota bacterium | reverse complement strand
CGCGAGATGCGCGGGCGGCGCCTGAGCGCCGACGGCCTCGGCGGCGTGCTGGCCGCACCCGCGACCGAGGGGCCCGGTCCCCGCGTCGTGCTCACCGCCCACATGGATGAGGTCGGTTTCCTGATCCAGGACATCACCCCTGACGGCTTCCTCCGGTTGGTCCCGGTCGGCGGCTGGCCCGACGGTGTCCTCGCCGCGCAACGCCTGCGGGTCCTCGCCCGCGCCAACGGCCGCGAGTTCGTCGGGATCGTCACGGCCCTGCCGCCGCATCAAGGCGGCGCCCAGGCGTTGTCCGTCGACAAGGTCTTCGTCGACATCGGTGCGCGCTCGGCCCACGGCGTGCGCGCCCTCGGTCTGCGCGAAGGCGACCCGGTCGTCCCGGACGCCCCGTTCACGCCGCTGGCCGAGTCCGGTCTGTACGCGGCCAAGGCTTTCGACAACCGCGCCGGCATGGTCGCGCTGACCCTGGCGATCCACGAACTCACCGCGACCCCGCCGGCCGCCCAGGCGCTCGCCGTCGCGACCGTGCAGGAGGAGGTCGGTTGCCGCGGCGCGGTCGTGGCCGCCCGTCTCGCCAAGCCGGACGTGGTCATCGTCCTGGAAGGGCCGCCCGCGGACGACGTGCCCGGCGCGCCGGCAGGCTCGCAACAGGCCGCCTTGGGCGGCGGCGTCCAGGTCCGCGCCTACGACCCGACGGCGATCATGAACCCACGCCTGGTCGACCTCGCCCTCGCGACGGCCCAGGAGGCGGGCATCCCTTGCCAGCTGGCGGTCCGCCGGACCGGCGGCACCGACGCCCGCTCGTTCCAGGCCCATGAGCTCGGCATTCCCGTCATCGTCCTCGGCGTCCCGGCGCGTTACATCCACACCCACAACGCGGTCCTCGACCTCGCCGACCTCCAGGCCTGCGTCGACCTCGCCGTGGCCCTCACGCGCAAACTGGACGCCAAGGCCGTCGCGGCCCTGACGACCTACCTGTGAGCGCGCCGGGCTGTCGCCTCAAGGTCAAGGTCGTCCCGGGCGCCTCGCGCACCGAGATCGTCGGCCTGCTCGGCGACGCCATCAAGGTGCGGGTCGCCGCGCCACCCGAAGGCGGGAAAGCCAACCGCGAGGTCGTCGCCATCCTCGCCGAGCGGCTCGGGTTGCCCCTCGCCCAAGTGACCGTGCTTTCCGGGCAGTCCTCGCCCGCCAAGGTCATCGGTCTCGTCGGGGTCGCCGAAAACGAGGCCAAGGCCCGGCTTCTCGGCTGAGCCGGCACAATCCGCTTGAGGGGGCAGGGGGTCGGGCCGACAGTAGCGTCCCCATGTGCGCGGACAAGAAACCAGCCCCGGCCTCCGGCAAGGACTCCTTCGAGGACGAACTCGCCCGTCTCGAGAAGCTCGTCGAGTCCCTGGAGTCCGGCACCGTCTCGCTCGATGAACTCGTGACGAAGTACGAGGAAGGCATCCGCCTGCTCAAGTCCTGCCAAAAGAGCCTCGAGGCCGCCGAACTGCGCATCGAGCAGCTGGGCAAGCGCGCCGACGACAGCCAGGCCTGATGGCGCTCCTCGCGAACATCCGTGGCCCGGCGGACGTCCGGGCCCTCCCGGCCGACCGGCTTCCCGCGCTGGCGGCCGAGATCCGCGAGCGCCTCATCGCGGTCACCGCCCGCAACGGCGGCCACGTGGGACCGAACCTCGGCGTGGTCGAGCTCTCGATCGCCTTGCATCGGGTCTTCGACACCCCGCGCGACAAGTTCGTCTTCGACGTGGCCCACCAAGGCTACGTGCACAAACTGCTCACCGGACGCAACGGGGCCGACTTCGACGGCATCCGCACGACCGGCGGCCTCAGCGGCTTCCTCAACCGCGAGGAGAGCCTGCACGACGTCTTCGGCGCGGGCCACGCGGGCACGGCCCTCTCCGCCGCGGTCGGCCTCGCCAACGCCCGCGACCGGCTGGGAGAGGATTCCCATGTCGTGGCGCTCATCGGCGACGCGGCCCTCACCTGCGGCGTGACGATGGAGGCGCTGAACAACGCCGCCAAGTCGACGAAGCGCCTCGTCATCATCCTGAACGACAACGAGTGGTCCATCGACCGCAACGTCGGGGCGATCGCCGACATCCTGAGCCGCCTGATCGTCACGCGCCCGTACAACCATTCGCAGCAGGGGCTCAAGCGCCTGCTCGGCCGTTCGCGGCTCGGGACCCGGGTCCTTGATTTCGGCCGCAGTTTCAAACGTCACGTGAAGAACTGGTTCACGCACCAGTCGTCCTTGTTCGAGCAGTACGGCGTGCGCTACCTCGGGCCCATCGACGGACACGACCTGCCCACGCTGGAGAAGTACCTGGCCTTCTGCAAGGAAGCCACCGGGCCCGTGATCCTGCACGTCCGCACGGAGAAGGGCCGGGGGCTCGGCGCCGCGCTGCGCAATCCCGAGAAGTTCCACGGTACTGGCGCCTTCGACCCGGAGACCGGCGACTCGCTCGCCTCGGGCCAGCCCGGCGCCCCCAAGGCCTGGCAGGACGTCTTCGGCGCGCTCCTCGTCCGCGAGGCCCAGGCCGACGCCAAGGTCGTGGGCGTCACCGCCGCGATGCCTTCCGGGACCGGCCTCAACCAGCTCAAGGCGGCCCTCCCCGCCCAGTACCATGACGTCGGCATCGCCGAGGAGCACGCCGCGCTTTTCGCCGCCGGCCTCGCCGCGCGCGATCTCCGCCCCGTCTGCGCGATCTACTCCACCTTCATGCAGCGCGCCTACGACATGGTCATCCATGACGTCTGCCTCCAGCGCCTGCCGGTCACCTTCTGCATGGACCGCGCCGGCGTCTCGCCGAGCGACGGACCGACGCATCACGGCCTCTTCGACATCGCCTACCTGCGTTGCGTCCCGAACGTGACGTTGATGCAACCGAAGGACGAGGACGAGTTCGCGGACATGTTGCACACCGCGCTGAAGTCCGGCGCGCCCATGTTCATCCGCTACCCGCGCGGCGCCGCCGCCGGCCAGGCGATCAAGGCGCAGCCTGCGCTCCTCCCGCTCGGCCGGGCCGAGGTGCTCCGCGCCGGCGTCGACGTCCAGCTCTGGGCGCTCGGTACCATGGTGACCGAAGCCCAGACGCTCGCCGACCGGCTCGCCGCCGAGACCGGCCTCTCCGTCGGCGTGGTCAACGCGCGTTTCGCCAAGCCGATCGACGCCACCTTGCTCGTCGAGCAGGCCAGGTCCGCCAAGCTCATCGTCACCCTCGAAGACGGCGCCGTCACCGGAGGCTTCGGCACGGGCGCGCTCGAGACGCTCGCCGAACACGGCGTGCGCACGCCGGTCGTCCGCCTCGGCTGGCCCGACCGTTTCGTCGGCCATGCCACCGACGTGAAGACGCTCCGCGCCGCCCACGGCCTCTCGCCCGAGCAGATGCTCGCGACCGTGAAGGCGGGATTGAAGTAAAAGTCTTAAGGAATCGCGGTTAGCGGATGGCGGTTAGCGGTTAGAAGGCATCCCCAGGACTCGTCGAAAGGATGCGATGTCGGTCGGGTATTCCGCGCAGGCACGCCTGTTCTTCCGTCTTTCCCCCGGACCGCCAACCGCTAACCGCCGATACCTTGTATGCTTCTCAAAACTCCCAGGAGAACCGGAGGCGGGCTTCGTACGGGCTGTATTCCGACACGTTCAGGCTGCCCTTGTTCGCCGGGGCGCCGGTGAGCTGGGCGAGGACGGTGAACGCCACGGAGAAGTCGCCCTTGCGGTAGTTGACCACCGGCCCGAGCTGCACGCCGGATTCCTCGAAGTCCGCTCCTTCGACCCATTCGGAGGCCGCCAGGGCCTCGAGACCGACGGTCCATTCCTTGCTGAGCTGACAGGAGAGGCCCTGCGTCACGAAAAGCTCGAACGCATCTTCGCCTCCCTGGGTGTGGAGCGCTTCGACCCCGAGGTTGGCGACATACATCCAGCGGCTGTTGTCGCCGAAGTTATGCTGGAGGATATACTTGGATTCGACGGTCCAGCGATCCCGCAGGTGGCCGTCGTGGAGGCTCGCCTGCGAATAGCCGGCCTCGAGGTAGCACGCCCGTCCCCAGGCGTTCTTATCCGGGTCGGCGAGCATCTTGATGTACTCGACGCTCACCCCGCGGAAGCGCAGGCCTTCGCGGTCCGCGGTGTCGAAGTAGGTCTGGTCGAACTCGAGCGCGATCTGCTCGGTGGCGGAGAGGCCGTGCTCGATCTCCGTGCGCAGGTCGAAGCCGCGGTAGCGTGCGTCGTAGCCGGCGCCGAGGTCCTTGCCGAAGCGGCCGGTGACGTACTGTTCGATCTCATGCTTCCCGGGCTTGAGCGTCTCCGCGAGGTAGGAGTAGCCGAAGGGATTTTCGCAACCAAGGGCGGTCGCGGCGCTGACGCAAAGCAAGACGGGCGTGGGGAGTCGCATGGTCTGCTTCTCTCCCCGCCGCCCGCCGCTTTCAAGGCATTTTGCCTGCGCTCAGAACTCGACGCCGACTCGTAGGCGCGCCTCGTAAGGGCTTTTTTCGCTGACGTTGATGCTGCCTTTGTCCGCCGGCGAGCCGGCGACCTGGGCGAGCACGGTGAGCGTGGCGAAGAGGCCGCCCTCGCGATGATAGCGCAGGCAAGGGCCGGCGAGCACCGCGGCATACTCGAAGTCGTTGAACTCGGCCCATTCGGCTTCGGCCACGACCTCGAGTCCGGCGATCCACTGCTTGTTCAGTTCCCAGGCGACGCCTTGGGTGAGCTTGAATTTCACGGCATCGGCGCCGGTCGCGGGCTTGCGTTCGACCTCGGCGATCAGGTTCGCGGCGTACACGCCTTCCTGATGGGCGCCGAAGTTATGCTGGAGAAGGTACTTCAGCTCGAGGCTGTACTCGTCCCGCAGGCCGCCATCCTTGGAGCTCGTCTGGGAGTAGCCCGGCTCGATGTAGATCGCCTGGCCCCACTCGGCCTTGTCGGGGTTCGCGAGCATGCGCATGTAGGCGACCTGGAAACCGTCGAAACGCAGGCCCTCGCGGACGGAGTTGTCGAGGTAGCGGTTGTTGAGATAGAACGAGAGCTGCTCGTTGGCCGAGAGGCCGATCTCGTACTCGGTCTTGAGGTCGAACCCGCGGTAGCGGGCGTCATAGCCCGACCCGATGTCTCGGCCAAAGCGGGCGGTGGCCCACTGGACGATTTCGGTCCGTCCGGGCTTCAGGGTTTCCGTGAGGTAAGAGTAACCGAACGGGTTGTCGCAACCAAACGAGGTGGCCGCGGAGGTGAGGAGCAGGGTGCTGATGATGGGCTTCATGGGTGGACCTGTGATGATGAGACTGACTCTCAATAATCAAACTGAAAATGAGACTCATTCTCATTTACATCGCAACAGTTCATAAACATTTGATATTTAAAGAGATTTAGATGAAATCGGCTAGGTCGATGCCTCTGCTGATCGTCATCCCGGCCCATAACGAGGAAGCCCGCCTCGCCGCTGGCCTGGCCCGTTTGGCCTCTCGGCTGCAGTCCCGCGGGCTCGAGGACTACGAAGTGGTGGTCTCCGACAACGGTTCCACCGACGGCACCGCCGCCGTCGCCCGCGCTTGGGCGGATCCGCGGGTGCGCTACCTGCGGGCCAGCGAGCATGGCGACAAGGGCGCGGCCATCGCGGCCGGGTGGGCCGCCGGCCAGGGCGACGTCCTGGCCTATTGCGACGTGGACATGGCGACGGACCCCGAGGCTCTGGTCCGGGGCTACGCTTTGGTGTCGTCCGGGGAGGCCGACGTGGTCCTCGGGTCGCGTTGGCATCGGGCCGCCCGCGTCACCGGCAGGAGCGCCTGGCGCGGCTTCCTGTCCGCCGGGCTCTCGTTGGCCTGGCGGCTGCTGCCCGCCGGCGTGGTGCGCGATCCGGGGTGCGGCTTGAAGCTGTTCCGCCGGTCGACCTGGGCCATGCTTCCACCCATTCCCGGTGGTTTCGCCTACGGGGCCGAGGTGGCCGAGCGTGCCGCCCGGCAGGGTGCCTCGGTCGCGACGATCCCGGTCGACTGGACGGACGACGACGCGGGGCGCATCCGGCTGGGGCGCGCGGCCGGCGACTATGTGCGCGCCTGGTTCCGGCTGTTCGGGGCCCGCTGAGGCCGCCGGTCAGCGCTGGCCCCGGCGACGGTCGGTCGGCCGCGGCTTGGCGGCCCCCGTCTCCGCGAGGCGGAAGTCCACCTGACGCTTGTAGCGGTCGACGCGGTCGACCGTGACCAGGATCGTGCCGCCCGCCGTGAACGTCCGGCCGGTGCGGCCGCCCCGCAGCTGGTTGCCGCGGTCGTTGATCCGGTAATGGTCGTCGGTCAGGGTCGACATGTGGACCAACCCGAACGCGTTGGAGGCCGTCAGCTCGACCATCAGGCCGTGCGGCTTGATCTCGGTGATGGTGGCCTCGAAGGGGCGCTTGTCCGGGCGTTCGACCTCCCGCTCGAAGAGCTCGAGCAGCTTTATCTTCACGGAGTCGCGCTCCGCCTCGGCGCTGTTGCGCTCGGTGATCGAGATGTGCTCGCAGGATCGGACCAGCTCGCCCAGGCCGGGGGCGCGGGGCGGTTCGGCCGGCGCCGAGGGCACGCCCTGCTTCGCGATGAACGCGTCGAAGATGCGGTGCTCGAGCAGGTCCGCGTAGCGGCGGATCGGGGAGGTGAAGTGGGAGTAGTGGCGTTTCGCCAGGCCGAAGTGGCCGTCGGGCGACGGGCGGTAGCAGGCCTGCTTGAGCGAACGCAGCAGCTGGATGCGGATGGTGTAGCCGTCCTCGCGCGTCTTCAGGTCCGCCAGCAGCTTCACCATGTTCGCCCGTTCCGTCAGGTCGCCCACCTTGAAGCCGTCGCCGGCCAGCTCCTCGCGCAACGCGGCGAGCTTCTCGGGGTCGGGGTCGTCGTGCACGCGGCAGACGTGCGGGATGGACTGGCGGTCGAAGGCCTTGGCCACGCACTCGTTCGCCAGGAGCATGAACTCCTCGATCAACTGGTGGGATTCGTCGTGCTGGACGATCTCGGTGCGGTCGGCCCAGCCGTCCTTGTCGCAGTAGATCTTGATCTCCTTCATGTCCAGGTCGAGGGAGCCGGCGCGGAAACGTTCCGCCCGGAGGACCTGACCGATCCTCCAGAGGTCGGCGATCATCCCGCGGACGCCGTCCAGCTCGCCGTCGGTCAGCTCGGCCAGCGGCCGGCCGGGCGAGCCGGTCTGGTGGGGCGGGGGCGCGGGCATCGCGCGGAGCGCGGCGTTGTCCGCGCCTTTCATGAAGGCGTAGGCCTGCTTGTAGGTGAGGCGCTTGCGGCTGCGGATGACGGAGTTCGCGAACTCCGTCCGGAGCAGGCGGGCGTCGGGCGAGAACTCGCAGATCACCGACTTCACCAGACGCTCCTCGGCCTCGACGAGCGAGCAGAGGCCGCTGGAGAGGGCGTGGGGCAGCATCGGGATCACCGTCCCGACGAGGTAGGTGGAGTTGCCGCGCTCGCGCGCCTCGGTGTCGAGGCGGGAGCCCGGCTTCACGTAATGGGAGACGTCGGCGATATGGATGCCGATGCGCAGACGGCCTTCCGGCAGCCGCTCGACGGACAGC
Source organism: Verrucomicrobiota bacterium (assembly GCA_041182045.1). Taxonomy (GTDB): domain Bacteria; phylum Verrucomicrobiota; class Verrucomicrobiia; order Opitutales; family UBA953; genus UBA953. The sequence goes on along the minus strand of JBEGOO010000037.1, from coordinate 3,960 downwards.
GCGTCGTCGAAGTCCTTGGCGTCGTCCGGGTCGATCGTGATCGTCGGGACGGAGCGGAAGTCCTCGCGACCCTTGCGGTCCGCGGCCAGCACGACCTTGCCGAAGGCGTCGGCCTCGGCCGCGATGGCCGGGGGGAACTCCGGGTTGAGGTTGTACCGGCGCAGGATGGCGAGGTACTCGGCCATCGGGGTGTGCGTCACGCCGAGCACCTCGGTGATGGTGCCCGTCGGGTTGAGGTTGCGCCGTTCCCAGGCGTCGAGCTTCACGACCACCTTGTCGTCCGGCTTCGGCGCGGGCGTCAGGTTGGCGCGGGCCGGGTCGCGGACCACGATCTCGCGCGAGACGCGGGGGTCGTCGGGCACGACGTACCAGGCGAGGCGCGTGCGTTGCAGGGTGCCGGTCAGCTGGGTCAGCGCGCGCTTGACGACGCGGACCACCGAGGCCGTGCCCCAGTCCTCGCCCTGGCGGTCGCGGCGCAGCGGGTTGACCTTCACCACGACGCGGTCGCCGTGGAGCGCCACGCCCGTGTCGCGGGCCTCGATGTGCAGCTGCTCGCGCGGCTTCTGGCCCGGTTCGGCGTCGAACACGACGCGCGCGGACCCGCTCGCGCGGAACAGGATGGTGCCCTCGGGGAGCGTCGGGCCTTCGGGCAGCATGAGGAGGTCGCGCTTGCGGACGGCGACGGCGCCGGAGCGGATCAGCGCGGGGATGACCTTGCGCAGGTGGCGGAGGTCGGCCTTGTTCGCGCCGATGGCGTCGGCGATGGCCTCCACGCGCATCGGCTGGTAGCCGGGTCGCGCCATGAAGGCCAGCATCGCTTCCTCGACGGTCATGCGGAGCCGGCGGACTCGCCGAGCAGGCTGCCGAGGTAGGGCATGAGCTGCTTCTTGCGGCTGACGATGCCCGGCAGGTCGAAGATGTCCGGCGGACGCTTCTGCGGGTAGGTGATGGCCTGGATGATCTCCGCGTCGCCGCGGATGAGGAAGAGGGAGCCCTGGGTGTCGATGTCGGTCACCAGCAGGCAGGAGAAGTTCAGGCCGTTCTCGACGCGGTATTTCTCGAGCGCGTCCAGCAGCAGAGCCTCGCACTTCCAGAAGTTGGTGAAGCCGAGCTCCTCGACCTGCGAGACGGAGAAGCGGCGGTCGCCTTCCTTGTAGAGCTTGCAGTCGGCGCGGATGGCGGCGGCCGGGGAGAGCGAGGCCAGGACCGAGCCCGCGTTGAAGATCATGTCCGCCAGCGCGCGCGGGTCGGCGTCGGCGATACGCGCCAGCCACTGGAGCAGGTCGGCGTCGAGCGGGGTGGTCGTCGGGCTCTGCAGCAGGAGCGTGTCCGAGATGATCCCGCACATCATCAGGCCGGCGATCTGCGGGGACGGCTTCAGGTCGGCCGTGCGGAACATGTCGGCCACGATCGAGCAGGTGGAGCCGAGCGGGCGGTTGATGAAGAGGATCGGCTGGTGCGTCGGCGCGTTGCCGAGGCGGTGGTGGTCGACGACCTCGGCGATCTCGACCTCGGCGGCGCCGTCGACGGCCTGCGACAGCTCGTTGTGGTCGACGAGCACGAGCTTGGCGCGGGGCGGGTTGATGATGTCGGTCTTGGTGAAGACGCCGAGCAGGCGGCCGTCCTCGTCGACGACGTGGCAGATCAGGGCGGGGTTCTGGACGATGCGGCGGCGGGCCACGGAGAGCTTCTCCTGCGGCTTGAAGGTGAAGGCGTCGCGCTGGACGAGGCCGCCGACGAGCGTGGCGGCCCGCACGGCCCAGGCGGTCGTGGCGCTGTCGGTGTCGGCGTAGGCGACGGAGACCCGGGCGGCCTTGGCGCGCTCCAGGACCTCGGGCCGCATGCGGTGGCCGCCGGTGACGATGATGAGGCGCACGCCCATCTCGATGGCCCGCAGGTGGACGTCGGCCCGGTCGCCGACGACGATGACGCTCTTGTTGTTCGGGATGCCCTCGATGGTCGCGGACTTGCCGAAGGACTCGAGCTCCATCGCGGCGACGCGCACGAACAGCTCGTCGACGATCGCGGCGTCGTAGGCCGCGACCTCGGTGCCGCCGATGGAGCGGATGATGGCGTCGATCGAGCTGGTGACCTTGCGCATCGAGGTGGCGCGCTTGGGCTTGGGGATGAAGTAGTCGCCCAAGCTGAAGATGGAGACGTAGCCTTCGAGGCGCCCGTCCTTGCCGACCACGGGCAGGGCGCGCACGTCATGCAGGTCGAGCAGCTCGAGCGCGCGGGCGCAGGTGTCGTCGACCCCGACCTTGAACGGGTCGCGATGCATGATGTCCTCGATGCGCGGGATCACGTCGCCGACGAATTCCGGCAGCGCGGCGCCGAAGCGGCCGAGGATCGCGTCGATGCGCGCGTTGGAATTGCCGCAACGGGCCGGCTTGAAACCCTTCTGGCCGGAGGCCTCCTTGAAGGCGGCGTAGGCGAGGGCGGAGCAGATCGCGTCGGCGTCGGGGTTCTTGTGCCCGATGATGTACGTCGGTTGGGCCGGGCGGGCCGAAAGGTGGGATGGAGGGACGGACATGGCGGACGGCGCGGGGACGTGGACCTCTTCTAGCGGTGGAGGGCAGGGGAGGGAAGATTAATGGGGCGAAGCGTGAGATGGCATAGGTAATGGCGGTTAGCGGATAGCGGTTGGCGGTTGGGTCACCTTTGCCCTGCCTAAATGATGCTTTGTGAAATGGCGTCGAACCGGTGGCTTGCGCAAACGGGATCGAGGTAGGGTCGGGACCGCGTCACGACCTAGCTGGAATTCATTTCAGGTGGCGGGTGGCAGCTCCGGGTGGCAGGTGGCGGGATTTCTGCCCTCTGCCATCCGTCATCGATGCAGTCATCGACTCAGCCCTCAATTCAGCCCTCCCTCTGTCTCTTCCTAACCGCCAACCGCCAACCGCTAACCGCTATCCGCCCCCACCTTCTCCGCCTCCTTGCCTTTCCTGCCCCCACCCCTATCCCTACCCCTCTCTCCTCTCTCCTATCTCTTCGCCCATGTCCTCCCTCTTCTCCTCTCTCCAAGTCGGTGCCGTCACCCTTCCGAATCGCGTCCTGATGGCTCCCTTGACCCGTTGCCGTGCCGAAGGCGCCAACGTCCCGACCGACCTCATGGCCGAGTATTATGGCCAGCGCGCCGGGGCCGGCCTGATCATCGCCGAGGCGACCACCGTCTCGCCCCGTGGCCATGGCTACCCGAACACCCCCGGCATCTACTCCGCCGAGCAGGTCGCCGGCTGGAAGAAGGTCACCTCGGCCGTGCACGCCAAGGGCGGCCGCATCTTCCTGCAGCTCTGGCACGTCGGCCGCATTTCCCATCCCGCCTACCAGCCCAATGGCGAGCTCCCCGTCGCCCCCTCGGCCATCAAGCCCAAGGGCCAGCTCTGGACCGGCAAGGAGATGGCCGATTACGTGACCCCGCGGGCCCTGAGCACGGACGAGATCCCCGGCATCGTGGCCGAATACGTCCGGGGCGCCCGCCTCGCCAAGGAAGCCGGCTTCGACGGCGTCGAGATCCACAACGCCAACGGCTACCTGCTCGACCAATTCCTGCGCAGCGGCACCAACACCCGCACCGACAACTACGGCGGCTCCGTGGCCAACCGCGCCCGGCTGACCCTCGAGGTCACGTCCGCCGTCGTCTCGGTCTGGGGCTCGGACCGCGTCGGCATCCGTCTCTCCCCCGGTGGCGTCTTCAACGACATGTTCGATGCCAACCCGAAGGAGACCTTCGGCTACGTGCTGCGCGAGCTCTCCAAGCTCGAACTCGCCTACGCGCACGTGACCCGCGTCACCGCCCAGGACATCGCGCATGGCGCCAAGGACGGCGTGGGCCCCAAGGAGCTGCGCGCCGACTTCCGGGGCGTGCTCATCACCGCCGGCGGCTTCGACCGCGCGCAGGCCGAGCAGGCCATCGCCGAAGGCTGGGCCGACGCCATCGCGTTCGGCGTGCCGTTCCTG
>JBEGOO010000036.1:0-7438 GCA_041182045.1 Verrucomicrobiota bacterium | reverse complement strand
GCGTCCTCTCGCAGCTCGCCCGCAAGAACAAGGGCGGCGTCGTGACCCGCGTCGAGGAGCTCGCCAAGCTCGAGGCCATCCCCCGCAACTACCTCGTCCAGCTGCTCAACGAGCTCCGCGAGGGCGGGCTCGTCGACTCCAAGCGCGGCAAGACCGGCGGCTACCGGCTCGCGAAGGCGCCGGAGGACATCTCGCTCAAGCAGGTGCTCTCGGTGGTCGAGCCCGACCTCATCGACACGAAGATCACGCTCAAGGGCGCTTCCGGCCCCCAGGTCGCCGCGCTCTGGCGCGAGGTCTCCAAGCGCTTCGACAAGTCCCTCGCCGGCTTCACCGTCGCCCAGCTCGCGCTGACGGAAGCGGGCACCGACTTCGAGATCTGAGCGCTTCGGCGAAGCCGAAGCGAGGGGGCACGTGGGCAAGGTGACACGGTGACAAGGGGTGGAGGCTTCCATCGCAGGAGGACCGGAACCCCAGGCGGCCTAGGCTGCGCGGCCGGCCGCGGTGCACTCCAGGCTCGATACTCCATGCCCGATGCTCTATCCCAGCCCCATGGAGCTCTTCTTCACCGCCGTCGCGGCGGTCATGCTCTACCTCCACAGCCTCCGGGATTTCGCCCGCGAGGTGACGCACCTCGGCGGGGCGCAGCTCAGCCACCTGCTCCGCCGGGCGACCGCGAACCGCTTCGCCGGCGCGCTCGTGGGCGCCGCCAGCGCCGCGTTCGTGCAATCGTCGTCGGTGGTGAACTTCATCACGATGGGGCTGGCCGAGCGCCGGGTGCTGCCGCTGCGGTCGGCTTGGACCGTGATGATCGGCGCGAACGTCGGCACGACGCTCACCGCCTGGCTCATCGCCTATAAGTTCACCGGGATGGGGCCGGTCTTCATCACCGTCGGCGGGCTCTGGTCGCTGCTCGGCCCACGCCGCTGGCGGACGTACGGCCACCCGATCTTCCACTTCGGCCTCATCTTCCTCGGGCTCAGCCTGATCAACTCCACGCTCCTGCCGCTGGCGCGCACGCCCGAGGTGCTCGCTTGGCGCGACACGCTCTCGACGCCGCTCCGGGCGCTGATCTTCGGGGCGGGGCTCACGATGCTCGTGCAATCCTCATCGGTGATCGTCGGCCTCACGGTGCTCTCCGTCGCCGGCGGCCTGCTGGAACCGGCGCTCTCGATCTGGGTGGTCGTCGGCGCGAACCTCGGCACCGGCTGGGTCGCGCTCTTCACCGCCTCCACGCTCGGACCGGTCGCGCGCCGGCTGGCGCTCTTCAACGCCGGCCTCGACCTCGCCGGCCTGGGCCTGTTCGTCGCGGCGCTCCAGTTCGCGATCCGGCCGCTGCTGGCGATGATGCCCGAACCCGGCTTGCAGGTGGCCTTCGTGCACACCGCGTTCAACCTCTCCGCCGCGTTCCTGGCCCTGCTGCTCCTGCCTTGGATCTGGCGCTACCTCGGACGGTTCGCGCCGGCGGAGCCCGTCTGACCGGACGGAAGATTCAGCGACCGGCGAGTTCGGGCGCGGTCCAGGCGTCGGTCCGGCCGCGATGCCGCTCCCGGATCGCGCGGATCATCGCGGACCCGACCGGCGAAGCCTCGTGGTCCCATTCCCGCCGGAGGTAGGTGAGCACGTCGGCCACCTGCTCGTCGGTCAGGAAGCCGGCCGACGGCATGTCGTAGTTGTAGGTCACGCCCTTCACCGAGACGGGTCCGCGCAGGCCGTGGAGCACGATGCGAGCGAGGCGATCGGGATCGCCGGTGACCCACTCGGAGCCGGCGAGCGGCGGGGCGAGCCCTTCCAACCCCTTGCCCGTCGGTTGATGGCACGCGGCGCAGAGACCGCCGAAGACCTGCTTGCCGGCGTCGAAGCGTCGCTGATCCTCGTTGGAGAGCGGCGCGAGCGCGGCGGGCGCGCCGGGCTTGCCCGGCCAGACGAGCAATTTGCCGAGTTTGTCGGCGGCCGAAGGGAAACCCGGGCCGAGCTTGGCCAAGGCGGCCAAGGCCCCCGGTGCGGCGGTGAGGACGACCGGCCGACGCGCCGTCACGGAAGGATGCGCGGCGAGACCGGCGAACAGGGCGAGCTGCGCGGCCCGCGCCTCCTCCGGCAGATTCCGGATCGCCACGAGCAAACGGTCGATGCGGACCGGATCGCGCTCCGCGAGCACGCAGCGCGCGAGCCCGATCGACAACGGCCGGTCCGCCAGCGCCGGCGTCCGCAGGACACCCTCGAGGATATCGAGCTCGCGCCCGGACACCCCGCCGAGAAAAGCGTCGGCCAGCCAAGGCAGGTTCCCGCTCCGCAGGCACATGCGGGCCGCCAACTCGTCGAGCGCGCCGTCGTGGGCGGCGGGGGCGGACTGCGCCAGCTGGGTCAAGACCTCCGGCTCGGTTTCGGTCAGCAAGGCCATGCGCAGGATCGCGCGCAGGGCGGTTTCCGCAGGGTCGGCGAAACGCTTCTCGGCCACGCGCAAGGCGGCCACGCGGACCACCGGGCTGGGATCGCGCAAGGCGCGGGCCAGCGCTCCCGAGAAATCGGCGGCCCTAGTCGCGACGAGCGGCGCCGAGCCGGCATCCTCCCAAGCGCGCCAGGTCCACAAGGCCTGGGCCCGGCCGGCCGGCGTCGTCCCGCGCATCGTCGTCGCCAGCACGCCCTCGAGGAGCGCGTCGGTCGGGACGCGACCGGACAGCAACCGGTGCGCGGTCTCCCGGCGCCAGGCGTTCGGGCTGTCCAGCTCCGCGACCAGGCCGGCGTCGTCGAGACCCGCGGGCGCCGGCGCCCGCGGGATCGTCCGCCCTTCGGGGACGATGCGCCAGATGCGGCCAAGGCCGTGCGGGGCGACCAGGCCGCGCGATTCCGCCTGGGCGCGCAGGTAGGAAGTCAGCGAGATGCGGTGCTGGATCACGCCATGATACATGTCCAACACGTAGAGCGCGCCCTCTGGTCCGGTCAGCAGGCCGACCGGGCGGAAACGTTCGTCGGTCGACGCGAGGAACTCGGCCTGCGCGTAGGCCGGGGTGGCCTTCACCACGCCGTCGACGGCGGCGAGTTTGTTCCGCTTGATGAGATTCCCGGCGGGCTCGCACACGAACGCGTCACCGTAGGCGTCGCCCGGGAAGAGGTCGGCCCGGTAGATCCACGGCGCGCACGCCGCGGTGAACTCCTTGAGGCGGTGGTCCCGGAGCATCTCGGGACGGTACCCGCGGTTGATGCCCGGGTTGACGCGCGCCGGCCAGACCGACTGGTCCGCCGCCACCTTGAGGTTCGTGCCGGTCAGGCGGCCGCCGAGGTTGGGGTTGCGCAGCAGGTGATGGCCCGGGACCAGGTCCATGCGCAGCTGGTCGCTGTTGCTGTCGTGGTAGATCCGCCCGTAATCATCGAGCGTCTGGCCCCACTGGCCGCGGAAGTCGTCCGGCTCGGTCCGCCAACCCGCGCCCTCGGGGCGCAGCCGCTTGGCGTAGGCGCCGATGTACAACCAGCCATCGGGCCCCCAGGTGAGCCCGTTCGGGGCGCGTTCCGGATTGGCGAGCTGGGGACGCGCCGGGTCGACGCGCACGCCGAAATCGGCGGCCACGAGGACCTTCTCGTCGGCCTGGCCATCGCCGTCGCGATCGCGCGCGAACCAGAGATTCGGCGGCTCGCCGACCAGGATGCCATCGCGGTGGAGGGCGATCGCGCGCGGCAACGTCAGCCCGTCCAGGAACACGGCGCTGCGCCGGAAACGCCCATGCTCATCGGGGTCCGACAGGACGACGACCCGGCCCTGCGGCTGGTCCTCCTTGGAGCCGTCGAGGTCCGTCATGTAGCCCTTCATCTCCACCACCCAGAGCCGGCCATCCGGCCCGAAGACGGCGGCGACCGGATGGCCGACGAGCGGTTCCGCCGCGACGAGCTCGACGCGGTATCCCGGCGCCACCTGGAAGGTGCGCGCTTCCTCCTCCGGGCTCAAGGCCGGCGACGGTGGGATCAAGGCGGCGGGCACGATCGACCGTTGCGTCTCGCCCGGCTTATCGGCCTTGTCGCCGATCTGCGCCGACGCGAGGACGGCGGAGGCGAGCCAGGGCAGCAGGCGACGGAACGCGGGGCGGGGCATGCGGGGAACCTAGGCGGCGACGGGCGGGAGACAAGAAATCAGCATCACCCCCGGGGGCGGGATACGGGCGCGCAGGAGGACCCCACGGACGAGCCGGGACGCTCGTCCCTACCTAAGCAGACGGATCAACCCTAGGGCAGCACGCGGTGCCGCCCCTACCTCGTGCCGGCGGCCCCCGGTCCTCAGAGAATCAGCATCGCGTCGCCGTAACTGAAAAAGCGATACTCGCGCCGGATCGCTTCGGCGTAGATTTCCTTGAGCCACGGGAGGCCGTCCTTCGCACCGGGCGTCAGGAACGCGGCAACCAGGCAGAGCAGGGTCGAGCGTGGGAGGTGGAAGTTCGTGAGCAGGTGCTCGCAGCAGCCGATGGTGTCGCCCGGCTGGATGAACAAGGAGGCCGACCCCGCGTGATCCCCGGCCGGCGCCGAAGCGTAGCCCCCGAGTTTCCGGTAGGCGTCCTCGGCCGCGCGGACGGACGTGGTGCCCACGGCGAGGCGGGGGCGACGATCCCGCAGCGCCGCGAGGGTGCGCGCCGGGATCCGGTAAGCCTCGGCATGCATCACATGCGCCGCCAGGTCGTAGACCTGGATCGGCTGGAAGGTGCCGGGGCCGACGTCGAGGACGAGGTCGAAGGCTTCGTGGCCGCGGGCGCGCAGCGTCGCCAGGAGCTCGGGCGTGAAATGCAGGCCGGCGGTCGGGGCGGCGGCCGCGCGGACCGCGCCGGGATCCGCGTAGACGGTCTGGTAACGATGGGCGTCGTCGACGGGCTCGAGTCCCCGCTCCTGGCGGGCCTCGACGATGTAAGGAGGCAACGGCAGCTGACCGGCGCGCTCCGCGAGCCCTTCGACGGTCAGTCCGGCCGGGAGCGTGAAGCGCACGAGGTACTCGCCGGCCTGCGCGGCGACGACGACCGCGGGCACGCCGTCGATCACGAAGCCCGCGGCGTCGGCGGCACGCTTGCCGGGACGAAGCATGGCCCACCACTCCTCGGGCCGGGCGGTCGGGCGCAGCAGCAGGCACTCGACCTTGCCGCCGGTGGGGCGGACGCCGAACAAGCGGGCCTTGAGCACGGACACGTTGTTGCGGAACAGCGTCGTCCCGACAGGGAGCAGCTCGGGAAGGTCGGCGAAGACGCGGTGCTCGAGGGAGCGCGTCGCGCGCCGGACGACGAGCAGACGGGAGCCGTCGCGCCGCGGCGCCGGGACGGCCGCGATGCGCTCCGGGGGCAGGTCGAAATCCAGCTCCCGCAGCTCCATGGCCTAGCGGCCGGTCTTCGGCGGCGTGATCAGCAGCTGACCGTCGATCGCGCGCAGCGGGCTGAACTCCACGCCCGGGGCGGCCTTGCGGAGCTCCTCCTCGACCGCGGAAAGCTTGGCGTCGAGATCGTCGATGCGGGCCACGAACACGGCCTCCGGCGTCGAGGGGATGGCGGCCGCGCCGTACTCGCGCATGGTGTGGTGGCTGAGCAGGATGTGCTCGAGACGTTCGAGGAGCGAGGCCTCGAGGCCGACCTTCACGCCGTGCTGGCGGACGAGGAAGGCGCCGAGGACGAGGTGGCCGTGGAGGTTGCCCGCGCGCGTGAAGCTGGCCTTGGCCATGCCGGGCTCGAGGCGGGAGTATTCCTGGATCTTGCCCACGTCGTGGAGGACGGTGCCGGCGACCGCGAGGGAGGGGTCGACCTTCGGGTAGAGCGGGAGCAAGGCCTCGGCGCACTTGGCCATGCGCAGGGTGTGCTCGAGCAGGCCGTGGCGGAAGGCATGGTGCATGCCGAGCGCGGCGACGGCCTCGTAGAAACGCTCGCCGTGCTCCTCGAGCACGGACTCTACCGTCGCGCGGAGCTGGACGTGCGGGATGCGGGCGACGATGCCGAGCAGCTCGGCCTTCATCTTGAGCGGGTCATGCTGCGACACCGGGGTCAGGCGACCCATGATCGCCGGGTCGGCGCGCTCGGCGTCGGTCAGCGGCGCGAGGTTCTCGAGCTTCAGGTCGGGGCGGCCGTTGAAGTCGCCCACGTACGCGTTGATCCGCACGATCGTGCCGGCCTTCAGCGTGACCAGGACGGGCTTGGCCGGCGAATCGCCGAACACGCGCGCCTTGAAGTCGTCGGTGGCGTCGGCCAGCACCACTTCATAATAGGACGCACCGGTCTTCGCGGTCTTGGTGGCGACGTCGCCCATGGCGCAGATGGCCTGGAAACGGGTGCCGACGGGCGAGGACTTGCCTTCGCGGAGAGTCAGGAGGGAATCGGACATGGGGAGGCATCCTGCCGAGTCCGGGCCGTGGAGAAAGGCAAAAAGGTCGCTTCCGTCGCTTCACCCGCCTAAGGAGAGGTATGCGCGGATCGCCCCTCCTCCTCTGCGGACTGACCTGGAGCCTCGCCTTCGCGGCGACCCCGGAGCCGGCGAAGACGCCGTCCTTCCCCGCCCTGCTGCCCAAACCGGTGGTCGCGAAACCCGTCGACGACCGCTTCCGGCTCACCGAACGCACGCGCGTCGTGGCCTTGGACATCGCCTTGCTCGACGAGGCGACGTTGCTGGCGGGCGAGCTCTCGCGCCACCTCGGCTGGAAGATCCCGGCGGAGGCCACCGCCCGCGTGAACCCGGGCGACATCGTGCTCGGGCTCGACCCTTCCCTCAAGCCAGAGGGTTATCGGATGCGCCTGACCGGCACCCGCGTCCTGATCGCGGGCGGCGCCAAGACCGGGGTCTTCCGGGCCACGCGCACCCTGCTCCAACTCTTCCCCGCGGAGCTCCTGGCGGCGACCAAGCCGCAGCAGCCCATCGACGCGTCCGCGGCCTGCGGCGAGATCGCGGACCAACCGACGTCGCGCTGGCGGATCCTCGACGTGGACACCGGTTTCTTCCATAAGCCCAAGGAACTGCTCCTGCGCGACCTCGACCAGATGGCGCAGCATAAGATCAACGTGCTGCGCTGGCTCCTCGACGCGGAGGGCAACTGGCGGTTCCCGGTCGACAAGCACCCCGAGCTCGCCGCGGTGATCAAAGGCGCCCCGCGCAGCTACGAGGAGGAACGGCCCACGCTGCGAGGCGATGAGTTCGCGCTCTACCAGGCGGGCCGGCCGCACGGCGGCGCCTACACCGAGGCGGAGATCAAGGAGATCGTCGCCTACGCGCAGGCCCGGCACATCGAGGTGATCCCGCGCGTGCGCGTCGACTTCGCGCTCGAGCCGGAGGACCGGGCTTTGCAGGCCGATGTCCTCGACACGCTGGCGCGACTCTTCCCGGGCGAGTTCGTCCAGGTCGACGTGGTCGACCACCCGAACCTGGCCGCGAAACTGGCGGGGCCGGGCTGCAAGCAGGTGATGCTCGACGAGTCGCTGGCCGGCGCCGAGGCGGC
>JBEGOO010000035.1:0-10634 GCA_041182045.1 Verrucomicrobiota bacterium | reverse complement strand
TCCGACGAGATCGACGGCCTCGTGCACGTCTCCCAGCTCGCCGAACAGCGCGTCGAGAACGTCAAGGACGTCGTCAAGGTCGGCCAGGACGTCACCGCCCGCGTCATCAAGATCGACAAGGAGGACCGTCGCATCGGCCTCTCGATCAAGGCCGCGAACTACGACGCCGAACGCCTCCAGGCCGAGATCACCAGCTACGACCGCATCAAGGGCCCGTCCACCGGCGGCGCCCCGGCGCCCTCGGCCGGCGGTTCGACCTCCTCCGGCTCGTCCGGCAGCGGCGACTTCAACAGCCTCGGCGACCTGCTCGACAAGGCCGGCAACTAAGCCGTCCCGCGAGGACCAGGACGAGACCCCGGGCGACCGGGGTCTTTTTTTGTGCCCATGCGCCGCGGGCGGGGCTAAGGTCGGCCCATGCCAGCCTTCCGCGGATACGGTCGCCTGGCGCTGCGCGCGGGCCTCGCGCTCGGCGCCGCCGCGGTCGTGCTCGTCGGCGACGCCGCCGGCTGGCTGCACGTCACCCTCGCGGGCGTCCTCGACTGGACGTGCGGGGCCTACGTCGTCTACCGGATCGGTTCCGCGCGCGTCTCCCCGCTGTACCTGCTGCTCTGGGTCCCGCTCGCCTGCCTGCTCCCCCGGAGCACCGCCCTCGTGCTGTTCCTCTTCGGCGGCCGCAAGCACGACGCGCTGGCCGACGCGAAACGGGAGGTCAACCGCGTGGCGTGGAGCCTCGCCGAGACGCCCGCGACGCAAGGCAACGCCTTCCGCCTGCTCGGCGACCGCCACGGCCGCGACACGCTCGACGCGCTGCGCGCGGAGATCCTCGCGGCGCGGCGGCGCATCCACATCGCGACGTACATCCTGGCCCCCGACGAGGTCGGCCGCGAGCTGGTGAGCCTGCTCGCCCGGCGCGCCAAGGAAGGCGTGCAGGTGCGCCTGCTCGTCGACGCCGTCGGCAGCTGGGGCACGCCGCTGATCGTGTGCCGGCCGCTGCTGCGCGCCGGCGGCCGCGTCGCGCGCTTCAACCCCGCCCTGCCCTTGCAGGGGAAGGGCTCGGCGAACTGGCGCAACCACCGCAAGCTCGCGATCTTCGACGGGCGCGTCGCGATCATCGGCGGCCAGAACCTCGGCCTCGCCTACATGGGCGAACGTCCGTCCAACCGCCGCTTCCGCGACTGCTCCTGTCGGCTGGAAGGCCCGGCGGCGGGCGCCCTCGAGCGCGTGTTCGTCGCGGACTGGTGCCAGGCCACCGACGAGCCGCCGCTGCGCTTCGCCGACCTCCTCCGCGAGCGCCACCTGACCGCCGGCCCGGCGGGCGTCGAGGTCGTCGCGACCGGCCCGGACTCGGCGGGCGACCCGCTCTGGGAGACCTACGTGCGGCTCTTCACGGAGGCGCGCGCGACGATCACCGTGGTCACGCCCTACTTCGTGCCCGACCGGACGCTCTTCGGCCTGCTGGAGACGGCCGCGCGCGACGGCCGCCGCGTGCGGCTCGTCGTGCCGCGCCGCTCCGACCACCGCCTGCTCGACTTCGCCCGCCGCTGGTACCTGCGCCGGCTGCACGAGGCGGGCGCGGAGATCCTGTTCTTCAAGCCGGACGTGCTGCACGCGAAGCTGGTGATCGTCGACGGGGCCGCGGCGGTCGTCGGCTCCGCCAACCTCGACATGCGGTCGCTGTTCCTCAACTACGAGATCGGGGCGGTGATCCGCGACGCCGAGGCCGTCGGCGCGCTCGAGGCCTACGTGGCGGCGCTCACCCCGGAATGCGGGGCCTACTCGGAGGACCTCTACCGGCGGAGCCGGACCTGGACCGGCCGCGCCGCGGAGCGGCTGTCGCGCATCCTCGCCCCGCTGCTCTGATCAGCCCAGGAAAGCGTGCAGGCGCACGCTCAGGCCGGTGTCGGGCAGCAGGAAGCCGTCGTGCCCCGCGTCGGTGATGACCTCATGGTAGGCGGCGTTGACGCCGACCGCGGTCGCGGCGGCCAGCAGCATGCGCAGCTCGCTCGTCGGGTACAGCCAGTCGCTCGAGAAGCCGACGGCGAGGACGTCCGGCCCGTTGGGCTGGAAGAGGGTGCCGGCGGCGGCGCGGGCGGTGAGGTCGAACCGGTCGACCGCGCGGGTGATGCGCAACCAGCTGTTGGCGTCGAACCGCTTCACGAAGGCCGCGCCCTGGTGGTCCAGGTAGCTCTCGACCTGCCAATGGACCGGGTCGCCGGGCCGGGCGCCGGGCACCTTGGCGCGACCGAACTTCTGGTCGAAGGCCGCGGAGGAAAGGTAGCTGATGTGCGCGAGCATCCGGCCCACGGACAGCCCCGTGTCGGGGCCGGCGCCGGGCTCGTAGTGCCCACCGCGGAAATTCGGGTCCTTCTCGACGCAGGCGCGCGAGACGGCGTTGAGGGCGATCGCCATCGGCGACTGGCTGAGACCGGCGGCGAGGATCGCGATCCGGCCGACCTCGGCCGGGTGGTCGGCGCACCACAGCAGGGCCTGCATGCCGCCCATCGAGCCGCCGACGACCGCATGCAGCTTCGCGATGCCGAGGTGGCGGACGACCATGCGTTGGGCCCGCACGATGTCCCCCAGGGTGATCTCGGGGAAATAGCCGCCGAAGCGCCGGCCGGTGCGCGGGTCGACCGAGAGCGGGCCGGTCGAACCCTTGCAACCGCCGATGCAGTTGACGCCGATGACGAAGAACCGGTCGGTGTCGATGGCCTTGCCGGGACCGACGAAGACATCCCACCACCCGGCCTTGACGTCGTCGGGCCGGTATTTGCCGGCGACGTGGTGGTCGCCGCTCAGGGCATGCGGGACGAGGATCGCGTTGGACTTGTCCGGCAACAGCGTGCCGTAGGTCTCGTAACGCAAGGTCACGCCCGGGAGCACGCCGCCGAGCTCGAGCGGAAACGGCTCGGTCGAGGTGAAATCCTGGAAGGCGACCGGACAGAGTTCGGACGGGGCGGAGGCGGGCTGGGCCGGGGCGGCGGGCATGGACGGACTGGAGCGAAACGAGCGATGGACGGGAGGCAAGTGGCCATTCGGTGTTGCCACGTCATCCAGGGGGCCAAACCTAGGGCCCATGTCTCATGGACACCGCCACGACGATGGCTGCTGCGGCCCCGGGGCCCCCGAGCGCGTCGCGGCCGCCCTGCGGCGGATGAAGGAACGCGCCCTGCGGGTCACTGCCCCGCGGCAGGCCATGCTCCAGGTCCTCGGCGACGCCCAGCAGCCCCTGAGCGCGGAGGAGATCCACACCCGGGCCGGCGACGGCGCCCTCGACCTGGTCACCGTCTACCGGAGCCTCGGCGCGCTCGAGGCCGCCGGCATCGTCCAGCGCCACCCGCTCGAGCGCGGCCGCTCCCTCTACGCCCTGCCCGCCGCCGGGCATCACCACCACCACGTGATCTGCCGCCGCTGCGGCCGCCTCGACCGCCTGCCCGGCTGCGACACCGGCGCCGTCGAGGCCGCCGCCCGCGCCAAAGGCTACGGCGACCTGACGCACGTGCTCGAGGTCTACGGCGTCTGCCCGGCCTGCGCCCCCCTTTCCCATGACTGATTTCCCCCGCACCGCCTTCCTGCTCGGCGCCGGCCTAGGCACCCGCCTGCGCCCGCTGACGGAGAACTGCCCCAAGCCGTTGCTGCGGCTCGCGGACGAGCCCCTCGTCTTCCGCGCGATGCGCGCCCTGCACAAGGCCGGCGTCCGCCGCTTCCTCATCAACACGCACCACTGCCCCGAAGCCTGGACGCAGGCGTTCCCGACGGGGAAGTTCCTCGAGGCCGAGGTGCGCCTGGTGCACGAACCCGTGCTCCTCGACACCGGCGGCGGCCTGGCCAACGTGGCCGAGCTGCTGACGGAGGCGGACCGCGATCTCATCGTGTGGAACGGGGACATCCTCTCGACCGTCGACCTGCCCGCCGCCGTCGCCCACCACCGCGCCAACGGCGCCGAGGCCACCCTGGTCGTCCGCGAGCACGGCCCGGTGAAGAACGTCCGCATCACCGACGAGGGCGACGTCACCGACCTGCGCGACCGCCTGGGCTCGACCGACCTGGCCTACCAGTACACGGGCATCTGCGTGGTCACCCGCGCCTTCGCGCTCGGCGTGCCCAAGGAGATCGAATCCTTGGTGGAGCACTTCCTGCGCCGCCTCACCGCCCAGCCGGGCAGCATCCAGGGCTACCTCGACGGCTCCAAGGTCTGGCATGACCTCGGCACGCTGGAGGAGTTCGAGAAGGTGCGCGCCGAGCTCGAGCGTCCCATCCGCGGCCGGCTTTCCGTCGAGGAGGCCGCCGGGCTCGTCGGCTACCTGCCCGCCGCCGAGGAAGCGGTCCTCAAGGGCGGCTCCGGCCGGCGCTTCCAGCGCGTGGTCAACCTGTCCGGCCACTCCGCCGTCCTCTGCGTCTACGACGACAGCCGCCCCGAGAACGCGCTCTACGGCCCGCTGGCCCGCGCCCTGCGCGACAAGGCCGAGCTGAACGTCCCCCTCGTCCTCGGCGAGGACGACCCGCACGGCGTCCTCCTGCTCGAGGACCTCGGCTCGACCGACCTCTGGACGCTGGCCCAGGCGCCCGCGTTCCCCTGGCCGGCGTTCGCGTCGGCGCTCGAGCAGGTCGCCCGCCTGCACCGCGAAGGCGCGGCCGCGACGGAAGGCCTGCCCTTAATGGAGGCCTTCGGTCCCAAGCTCTACCAATGGGAACGCGACTACTTCCGCGACCACGTGATCGAGGGCCGCCGCTTCGACCGCGGCGCGATCAACGAGATGGACTCGCTCGCCAAGGAGCTCGCCGGCCGTCCCGCCGTGACCGTGCACCGCGACTTCCAGAGCCAGAACATCCTCGTGCGCGACGGCGAGGCCTGGCTGATCGATTTCCAGGGAATGCGGCTGGGCTGCGCCTTCTACGACTACGCCTCCCTGGCGTTCGACCCTTACCTGACGCGACCGGACATGGACCTCTGGCGGATCGAGATCGAGGACCACGCCCGCGAGGTCTCCGAATGGAAGGGCTCGGCCGACGAGTTCACGCACCTCTTCCACGTCGCCGCCACGCAGCGCCTGCTGCAGGCCTGCGGCGCCTACGGCTTCCTCGGCCGCAAGCAGGGTCGCCCGGACTTCCTGGCGCACCTGCCCCAGGGCCTGCGCAACCTCGCCGTCGCCGCCTCCCTCACGGGCCGGCGGAAACTGGCGGCGTTGGCCGAGGAGCTGGCCGGGGCTTCGGTCAGCGCCCGTTGACCTGCTCGTCGAGGAAACGCACCACCTCGTCCTCGGTCATGCGGACCTGCTCGAGGGTGTCGCGGTGGCGCACCGTCACGCCGGCGTCCTTCTCGATCGTGTCGAAGTCGATGGTGATGCCGAACGGCGTGCCGATCTCGTCCTGGCGGCGGTAGCGGCGGCCGATGTTGCCGGACTCGTCGTAGAAGACGTTGAAGCGCTTCTTCAGGCGGCGGTAGAGCGCCTCGGCGCGCTCGACAAGGGCCGGCTTGTTCTTCAGCAGCGGGAAGACCGCCGCCTTGAAGGGGGCGACGCGGGCCGGGAGCCGGAGCACGACACGCTTCTCGCCCTCGACCTCGTCCTCATGGTAGGCGGTCGTGAGCAGGGCGAGGAACACGCGGTCGACGCCGACGGACGGCTCGATGACGTGGGGGATGAAGCGGGCCTTGGCGGCCTCGTCGAACCAGTCGAGCTTCGTGCCGGAGACGTCGCTGTGCTGGGTGAGGTCGAAGTCGCCGCGGGCGGCGACGCCCTGCAGTTCCTGCACGCCGAAGGGGAACTCGAACATGATGTCCGTCGTGCCCTTCGAGTAGTGGGCGAGCTTCTCGGTCGGGTGCGGGTAGAGGGAGAGCTTGGCGCGCGGGATGCCGATGGACTCGAACCAGGCGAGGCAGCCTTCGATCCAATCCTTGTGGGCCGCGGCCCAGTCGGCCGAGGGCGCGATGAAGTACTCGATCTCCATCTGCTCGAACTCGCGGGAGCGGAAGATGAAGTTGCGCGGGTTGATCTCGTTGCGGAAGGCCTTGCCGACCTGGGCGATGCCGAAGGGCAGCTTCACGCGGCCGGTGTCCACGACGTTCTTGAAGTTGATGAAGATGCCCTGCGCGGTCTCCGGCCGGAGGTAGGCGGTCGCCGAGGCGTCCTGCATGGCCCCGACGTAGGTCTGGAACATCATGTTGAACGAGCGGGGCGGCGTGAGCGAGCCGGGCTTGCCGGTGGCGGGCGACGGGATGAGGGCGTGCTCCTCGGGCTTCGCCTCGGTGTAATCCTTGAGGACGACCGGCTCCAGGGCGCCCTGCTTCGCGAGCTTGCGCTTCAGCTCGGCGGCGAGCTCCTCGGCCTTGGCCTGCATGGCCTCGTCCTCGAGCACGGCGACGTAGCCGATCGTCTCGCCGGCCACGCGGACCGGGGCGAAGAACAGCTGGTCGGCGCGGTAGCGCATCTTGGACTCCTTGCAGTCGACCAGGGGGTCGGTGAAGTTGTCGATGTGGCCCGAGGCCTTCCAGGTCGTCGGGTGATGGATGATCGAGGAATCCAGGCCGACGATGTCGTCGCGGCGATGGACGAAGTCCTGCCACCAGGCCTGCTTGATGTTGTTCTTCAGCTCGACGCCCAGGGGGCCGTAGTCGAAGAAGCCGTTGAACCCGCCGTAGATGTCGGAGGACGGGAAGACGAACCCGCGGCGCTTGCACAGGTTGATGATGTTTTCCATCTTGTCGGTCGGGTCGGCCATGGCGGAGAAAGGACCTCACCTATCCCCTTTCGGCGGGGACGCCGCAAGCCTCTTTACCGCGCCGGCGGCAGCGGCTCGGTGGTCAGCCCCCGGGCCTTCCGCGTCCAGGCGCGCGCGGCTTCGGACAACCCGCGCAGCAGGGCCGAGGCCTCGGCCTGGGCGTCGCCCAACGCGCGGCCGGAGCCTTCCAGCGAGGCGCCGAAGGCGCGCGAAGCCTCGCGGGCGTCGGCGAGCCGGACCTGCAGCCGGGCGAAGGTCTCGGCGTCGAGGGCCGCGTCGGCCTGGGCGGCGACCTCGCGCAGGCGCGCGACGCTCGCCGTGAGCCGGATGGCCTCGGCGCCGAGATGCGCCTCGTCGGTCGCCTCGGCCAAGGCCGCGGTCCGGGCCACCCAGGCGGCCGAGAGACGCGCGGCGTGGGCGGGATCGGACTTCGGGAAATAGCCGTCGAGGTCGGCCTCGAGCTCGGCCGCGATCCGGCTGAGGTCGCGCGCGGCGACCCGCTCGAGCTCCTTGGCCACGCGCTCCATCGCGCGCTGCGTGGAGCCGCCGCTCGTGGGGATCTCGGTCGCCGACAAGCCGGCCGGCACCGGGCCGGGCTCCTCCCACAACAGCTCCACCTGCAACAGACCGGACGCCGGGCTCACCGCGACCAGCCGGACGCGCAGGCCGCGCGCGACCTCCTCGCGCAGGCGATCCTGGCGCAGGCGGTCCGCGAAGCCGCGATCCTCGAGGTCGGACGGGTCGAGGGTCAGGTTGACCTCGGGACGCAACCGCCCCTCGGCATCCGCCTTGAGCCCGATGGATTCCACCTGCCCGACGACGACGCCGCTCAGGCGCACCGGCGTGCCGGCGGCGATCCCCTGCACGGAGAAGGTCGGCCGGAACACCACGCCGACGCGGGGCGCGGACCACGCCCGCCACCAGGACCAGGCGCCGTAGGCCGTCGCGGCGAACAACGCCGCGAACATCAACGCGCCCAGGGCGCGTCGGCTCATCCGATGGTCTGCGGGTAACTGCCCAGCCATTTGACGACCTCGCAGCGCCGCTTGAGCTCGGCCACCGCCGCCTGCACCGCGGGCGTCTCCCAGTGGCCGGGGAAATCGATGAAGAACTGGTACTCCCACGCGCGCCGACGGCTGGGCCGCGACTCGATGCGGATGAGGTTGATGCCGCGCTCGGAGAAGGCGCTCAGGGCCGACTGCAGCGAGCCGGGCTCGTGCTTCAAGGCGAGGACCACGCTCGTGACCTCCTCCTTGGCGCCCGGAGGATTCGCGCCGGCGCCGATGACGAAGAAGCGCGTGGCGTTGTCGCGGCGATCCTGGATGCCGCGGGCGAGGATCGGCACGCCGCGCGACTCGGCGGCGGTGGCGGAGGCGATCGCGGCCTGACCCGCGGGGTCCTTGGCGACGAGCTCGACGGCGGCCGCGGTGCTGTCGGTCTCGACCAGCGCGGCGGCCGGGACATGCCGCGACAGCCAGCCGCGGCATTGCGCGAGGGCGATGTCCTTCGAGAGGACCTTCTTCACCTGGTCGAGCGGACCTGGCCCCACGAGGCACTGCTCGACCGACAAGGTGACCTGGGCGACGACCTTGAGGTCGGATTCGGCGAGCAGGTCGAGCGAGTGGCTGACGACGCCTTCGGTGGAGTTCTCGACGGGGACGACGCCGTAGGACGCCTCGCCGGACTCGACGGCGGCGAAGACATCGCCGATGGCGCGCAGCGGCAGCGCCGGCACGCTCAGCCCGAAGGCGCGGATCTGGGCCTGCTGGGTGAAGGAACCTTCCGGCCCGAGGTAGGCGACCGGTTTGGCCATCTGCGCGCCGATCGAGAGCGAGATGATCTCGCGGAAGATCGCGCGCACGCCGGAGGCCGGGATGGCGGGGGCGGCGTCGGTCAGGGAACGGAGGACCTGCTCCTCGCGCTGGGGGGCGTAGACCGGGGCGCCGGTCTTGAGCTTCGCCTCGCCGATGGCGCGGGCCACCTGCAAGCGCTCGGTGAGCAGGCGGAGGATCTCACGGTCGATGCGGTCGACCTCGCGGCGATGCTGGTCGAGGCTCATTCGGCGGCGGGCTGGTCGGCGGCGGGCGCGGACGGCTCCTCGGTGGCCACGGCCGCGGCGGCCTGGTCCTCGAGGGGCAGGCCGACCTCGGCGTCGCCGACGTTCACCGGCGTGGTGGCGCGGGCGATCCACTCGGAGATCTGGGCAGGGGAGAGGACGTCCGAGGCCGGGAGTTCACCCAGTGAGCGCAGGCCGGTGAAGTCGAGGAACTTGTCGGTCGTGCCGTACTGGATCGGACGGCCGGGCAGCTCGGCGCGGCCCGTGACGGCGACGAGTTCGAGCTCGAGGAGGCGGGTCAGGGCGCTGTCGACGGAGACGCCGCGGATGGCCTCCATCTCGGAACGGGTGACCGGCTGGCGGTACGCGACGATGGAGAGGGTCTCGAGGGCGGCCGGGCTGAGGCGCTGCGGGCGCGGTTCGCCGCGGAGCAGGCGCACCCAGTCGGCGTAGGCCGGCGAGATGACGAGCCGGAAGCCTTCCGGTCCCTGCAGGATCCGGCAGGCATCGTTGGCTTCGCGCATCTCGCCCTCGAGCGCGTCGACGGCTTCGCGGATCTGCGTGGCGGTCAGCAAGGTCGGGACCTGGTCGATGATGTCCTGGATCACCTCCTGCACGGGGGCGGCGGGCGGCGGGACGACCTCGGCGGGGGCGCCTTCGGGACGCTCCTCCTGCTGGGCGGCGGCGGCCTGGGCGTGGTAGCGCTGGACGACCTTCTGGATGTCCTTGATGGACACGGCCTCGGAGGTCGAGAAGAGGAGAGCCTTGATGATTTTCTTGAGGTTGAATTCCACGGGAGGAAGTTGCTTAAAAGGGATTGTCGGGCGGAAGGGGGCGGCTCACAGTCCGCACCCTACCCTCTTATTACGGGGGGCGTTCCCCCTGACAACCGCAGACTTTTCACACCCTCCATGAGCTCCCCTGACCACACCCGCCAGCACTCCGCCATCGTCGTCGACGGCCCCGACCGCGCCCCCAGCCGGGCCATGCTCCGGGCGGTCGGCTTCACCGATGCCGATTTCAAGAAGCCCGTGGTCGGGGTGGCCTCGACCTGGTCGATGGTGACCCCCTGCAACATGCACATCGACCGCCTGGCGGTCGAGGCGGCCAAGGGCGCGGACAACGCCGGCGGCAAGGCCATCATCTTCGGCACCATCACCGTCTCCGACGGCATCTCGATGGGCACCCCCGGCATGCGTTACTCCCTGGTCTCGCGCGAGATCATCGCCGACTCCGTGGAAGCCGTGACCGGCGCCGAGGGCTTCGACGGCCTCGTCACCATCGGCGGTTGCGACAAGAACATGCCGGGCTGCGTGATGGCCATGGCGCGCCTCAACCGCCCGTCCGTCTTCGTGTACGGCGGCACCATCGTCCCCGGGCTCTACCGCGGCCAGTCGGCCGACATCGTCACCGTCTTCGAAGCCGTCGGCAAGCACGCAGGCAAACAGATCGGCGACGGCGAGCTCAAGGAGATCGAAGGCTGCTCCATCCCCGGCGAAGGTTCCTGCGGCGGCATGTACACCGCCAACACCATGGCCTCCGCGATCGAGGCGCTCGGCCTCAGCCTCCCGGACAGCTCCGCGCAGCTCGCGAATTCCAAGGATAAGCTCGCCGACTGCGAACGCGCCGGCCAGGCCGTGCTGGAACTGCTGAAGAAGAACATCCGCCCCTCGGACATCCTCACCAAGGACGCCTTCGAGAACGCCATCACCGTCGTCATCGCCCTCGGCGGCTCGACGAACGCCGTGCTCCACCTCATCGCGATGGCCCATTCGGCGGGCGTCAAGCTCACCCTCGAGGACTTCGAGCGCGTCGGCCGCCGCGTCCCGGTGCTCGCGGACCTCAAGCCGAGCGGCAA
>JBEGOO010000034.1:0-3049 GCA_041182045.1 Verrucomicrobiota bacterium | reverse complement strand
ACTTCCGGCGCGCTTCAACGCCGCCACCAACCTGACCTTCACTTTCCTGGATTATGGCAGCCTGAACTTGGGTGGCGCGAACAACATCACCGACCTCTTCACCATCAATGCCGACAACTTGTTCGACCAGAATGGCCAGGCGTTGTCGTCGGGTTCGTTCTCCCTGGTCAACGACGCCGCTTCGAGGCAGCTGTCCGTGGCGTACACTGCCCCGATTCCCGAACCTTCGACCTATGGTCTGGGTCTAGGTGCGCTCGGCCTGGCGATCGCGATGGTCCGTCGCCGGCGGGCTCAGCGCGCCGTGTAGGCGTGGCAGAGTGCCACCGCGCTGGCGTCGGACTCGTCCAACGGCAGTTCGTCCGGCAGGCCGAAGACCGCCTTCACCATAAGTCCGACCTGTTCCTTCGTGGCCGCGCCATGCCCGGTCACGGCCAGCTTGATGCGGGTCGGGGCGTATTCCCGCACCGTCGCCCCGAGCCGGGCCAGCACGCTCAAGGCGGCGCCACGGGAGGCCCCCATCGCCTGGGCGGTGCGGAAGTTCTGCACGTAAATCGTCTCCTCGATCGCCGCCTGGGTCACGCCGTGACGGGTCGCCAAGGCCTCCACCGCGTCGGCGATCTTGCCGAGGCACTCGTAAGGCTCGAGTTTGGCCGGTAACTTCACCGTCAGGCTCGCCAGAAGTTTCGGTGTGGCTCCGCGGGTATCGATCACCGCCAAGCCGGTTCCGCGCAGGGAGGGGTCGATCCCGAGGATGATCGCCTTGGCTCCCCGGGTCGCGACCATCGCCGCCGACTTCTTCTTGGTCTGCCCCGACGCCGGACGCGTCATGGCCGCGGCCCCGTCGCGGAGCTTGGCGGTCCAGAGGGAGCGCGAGGAGGAACGGGCCATGCCCCATCATGGGCCAAGGGCCGGGCGGCCTTCGATAGAAAAACGGCACCTGCCGGGTTGCCAGGTCGGCGGGGCGGGCTAGGGTGGCGCCTATGCGGACCCTCAGCCTCCTCCTCGCCTGCGGCCTCGGCCTCGGAGCCGCCGAGGTCCCGCTCATCGTGCGGGAGACGGCGGATATGCCGGCGGTCTCGTTGAAGTCCGCCGCCCGTTTCAGCCGCGACATCGTCCCCGAGTGCTCGGCGCTTTGGGCCAGCCCCGGCCAGCCCGGCCTTTTCTGGACCCTGTCCGATTCCGGAGCGAAGCCGCGGATCTCGGCCCTGCGGGCCGACGGCACCTTGGCTTCCGGTCCGGTCGGGCCGTGGCGCACCGTCGACCTCAAAGGCGCCACCAACGTCGACTGGGAGGCCATCACCGGCGACGGCGCGGGCCGAATGATCGTCTGCGACGTCGGCAACAACCTCTCCCTCCGCAAAGAACTCGCCCTCTACCTTTTCCAGGAGCCTCGGCTGGGCGCGTCCGAGGTCACGGAGTTCCGCAAGGTCACCTTTGCCTGGCCCGACCAGAAGTCCTTCCCCGACCCCGAGCTGACCCATGACTGCGAGGCTGCGTTCATGGTGCGTGGCAAACTCTACCTCCTCACCAAGCACCGTCGGGACACCCTCACCGATCTCTGGCGGATCGATATCCCTGCCGTCGGGGACAAGGCCTTGCCGGTGAAGCTGGCCCGTCTGGATGCCAAGGGCATGGTCACGGACGCGGCCGTCTCGCGCGACGGCAAGCATCTCGCGATCCTCACCTACACCTTCGTCTGGGTCTTCGACCTGCCTGAAAGCGGCGAGGACTTCTTCGCGGGCGCCGCCCGCTCCGCCCCGCTTTCCCTGCCGGCCCTTTCCTGGCAGGTCGAAGGTTGCTCCTGGCTCGATGGGCAGACCTTGCTGCTTGGTTCGGAACAAGGGGATTTCTTCCAGCTGCCCGTTTCCGCGTTGAAGGAAGCCAAGTAAGCAGGCGCCTGAGGTGTTTGCCTTACCGCAGACGGTTTGAGTCTCCGTCTGCGCTTTCATGGTATTGAACCATGAGCCCATCGCCTCGCACCTGCTACCTGTTCGACGAGTATGGCCAGCAAGCCGGCCCATTCTCGAACGACGAAGCCCTCCGCTTTTTGGAGCAGGGGCTTCGTGACGGTCAACGGCCCCGTCGTTTCAAGGTTTGGAAACTGGGTTGGCCGACGCGACTGGGCGCGGATGAGGCTCGGGCTCGGTTGAGCGGCGCCCGGCGGACCCCGCCGACCTGGAAGGGTTTCCTGGGCCGGTGGCGCGGCTAGGCGCAAAAAAACCGCCGGCGGTCAGGCCGGCGGTTCGCTGCGGGGGAGGGCCCGGCTCAGAGCGCCTTGGCGGCGTTCACGACGGCTTCCTTGGTGATGCCGAGTTCCTTCATGACCACGTCGCCCGGGGCGGAGAGGCCGAAGGTGTCGGTGCCGATGGCCTTGCCGGCGGTGCCGACGTAGCGTCCCCACGAGATCGTCACACCGGCTTCGATGCTGACGCGCTTGGTGCAGGCGGCGGGCAGGACTTCTTCCTGGTAGGCCTTCGGCTGGCGCGCGAAGACTTCCATCGAAGGCATCGAGACCACGCGGACGCCCGCGCCGAGCTCTTCGCCGGCCGCGAGGGCGAGCGAGAGTTCGCTGCCCGTGCCGATGATGATGTGGGTGAGGGGAGCGGTTTCCTTGCGCAGGATGTAGCCACCCTTGAGCGTGCCCTGGCGGCGCGTGGCGACCGGGATGGCGTCGAGGGACGGGACGTTCTGGCGGGAGAGGATCAGGGCGACCGGACCGTCCTTGCGGGCGACGGCGTGGGCGAAGGCGGCGGCCGTCTCCTCGGCGTCGCCCGGGCGGACCACGTCGAGGTTCGGGATGCAGCGCAGGGCGCTCACGGTCTCGACCGGCTGGTGGGTCGGGCCGTCCTCGCCGACGCCGACGGAGTCGTGCGTGAAGATGTAGAAGGCCTGGAGCTTCGCGAGGGCCGCGACGCGGATCGAGGGGCGGAGGTAGTCGGAGAACGTCAGGAACGTCGCGCCGGAGCCCTTGAAGACGCCGTGGTAGGCGATGCCGTTGAGGATGGCGCCCATCACGTGCTCACGGATGCCGAAGTAGAGGTTGCGGCCG
>JBEGOO010000033.1:0-17902 GCA_041182045.1 Verrucomicrobiota bacterium | reverse complement strand
TCCACAACGAGATGCGCATGCTCCAGGAAGCGGTCGACGCCCTCCTCGACAACGGCCGCCACGGCAAGCCGGTCAAGGACCGCGACCGTCAGCTGAAGTCCATCTCGGACATGCTGAAGGGCAAGCACGGCCGTTTCCGCCAGAATCTCCTCGGCAAGCGCGTCGACTACTCCGGCCGCTCCGTCATCGTCATCGGCCCCGAGCTCAAGCTCAACCAGTGCGGTCTCCCGAAGAAGATGGCGCTCGTCCTCTTCGAGCCGTTCATCATCCGCCGCCTCAAGGAACTGGGCTTCGCCCACACCGTCCGCGGCGCCCGCAAGCACATCGAGCAGAAGAAGCCCGAGGTCTGGGACATCCTGGAAGAGGTGACGAAGGGTCACCCGGTCTTCCTGAACCGCGCGCCGACGCTCCACCGTCTGTCCATCCAGGCCTTCGAGCCCGTCCTCATCGAGGGCGACGCCATCCGCCTGCACCCGCTCGTCTGCACCGCCTACAACGCGGACTTCGACGGTGACCAGATGGCCGTCCACGTCCCGCTGTCCCTGGAAGCCATCATGGAGTGCAAGCTCCTGATGATGTCCACGAACAACATCTTCTCGCCGTCGAGCGGCAAGCCGATCCTCACGCCGTCCCAGGACATCGTGCTCGGCGCCTACTACCTGACGCTCGAGCCGGCCGACAAGCCCGCCGACGAGGCGCACCTCCCGGTGCTGGGTTCCGTGTCCGAGGCGACCTACGCCGAGGCCGAGGGCGCCCTCCACTTTCACGACTGGGTCCGCTTCGCCAACCCCGACCAGGGCCGCGACACGGTCTACGGCGACAAGGCCGCGCGCACGATCGTCACCACGGTCGGTCGCATCCTCTTCAACACCATCTGGCCGGCCGAGATCGGCTTCGTCAACTTCACGGTGAAGAAGGGCCAGCTGGGCGACCTCATCCTGAACACCTACAAGCACTGCGGCCGCGAGGCTTCCATCCCGGTGCTGGACGCGCTCAAGGAGACCGGTTTCCGCGTCGCGACCAAGGCCGGCATCTCGATCGGCGTCAGCGACATGATCTACCCGAAGGAGAAGGACGGCATCGTCCGCGACGCCACCGCCAAGGTGCGCGAGTTCCAGCGCCAGAACGAGGCCGGCACGATCACCAACGATGAGCGCCGCAACAAGGTCGTCGACACCTGGTCCTCCGCCACCGACACCATCGCGCAGTCGGTGTACAAGACCCTCTCCGAATCCGCCAAGGTCGCCGGCGCCCGCAAGGGCGATCCGCGCCATGAGCACCGCATGCTGATCAACCCGGTGTACGTCCTCATGGACTCCGGCGCGCGCGGCAACAAGGCCCAGGTGAAGCAGCTGTGCGGCGCCCGCGGCCTCATGGCCAAGCCCTCCGGCGAGATCATCGAGCGTCCGATCATGTCCTCGTTCCGAGAAGGCCTGTCGGTGCTCGAGTACTTCATCTCGACCCACGGCGCCCGCAAGGGTCTCTCCGACACCGCGCTCAAGACCGCGGACGCCGGCTACATGACCCGCAAGCTCTGCGACGTGGCCATGGATGTCATCGTCACGGACAACAAGGAAGTCGTGACCGGCTCCGAGGTCATCACCCTCTCCGACGCCGCCCTCGGCCGCCACCTGGCCGCCGACGTCGCCAACCCGTCCGGCGGCGCCAAGGCGCTCGCCAAGGCCGAAGCCTCCCTCACGGAGGAGCTGCTCGCCAAGCTGCGCGACGCCGGCGTCGACCGCGTCAACGTCCGCCTGCCCAACGGCGTGTGGAAGTCCGCCATCTACGACGGCGACGAGCTCCTCGTCTCCCTCGCGGAACGCATCATCGGCCGCTGCCCGTCCGATGACGTCGTCAACCCGCTCAACCCCTCCGAGGTCATCGTGAAGGCCGGCGAGCTCATCGACGAGCCGGCCGCCAAGCACATCGAGACCGTCGGCATCGACCGCGTCAAGGTGCTGTCCCCGCTGACGCACATGAACGTGAACGCGATCCCGGCCCGCTCCTACGGCCTCGACCCGTCCACCGGCCGCATGGTCGAGCGCGGCACCGCGGTCGGCATCATCGCCGCCCAGTCCATCGGCGAGCCCGGCACCCAGCTGACCATGCGCACCTTCCACATCGGTGGCGTCGCCCAGCTGAAGTCCCCCGAGGTCAAGGCCAAGCAGGGCGGCAAGGTCGCCTTCGTCGACCTCAACTGCGTCGAGATCAAGGGCGGCGCCCAGGTCGCGGTCAACGGCAACGGCTCGATCCGCATCCTCAACGACGCCGACCAGCCCGTCGAGGAGTACCGCATCGTCGCCGGTTCCGTCATCAACGTGAAGGACGGCAAGAAGGTCGCCAAGGGCGAGCCGATCGCCGCGTGGGACCCGAACTTCACCCCGATCCTCGCCAACCATGACGGCAAGGTCCGCCTCGTCGACATGATCTCCGGCGTGACCTTCACCGAGGAGCGCGACGCCTCCAGCAACACGTTCTTCAAGTACGTCATCGAGTACTCCGACGAGCAGAATCCGCAGGTCCAGATCGTCGACGCCTCCGGCAAGGAGCTCGGCGCCTTCACGATCCCGGCCGGCGCCCGCGTCGAGGTCGACGACGGCGACGTCGTCACCCGCGGCTCCATCCTCGCCAAGATCCCCCGTCAGGCCGCCAAGACCCAGGACATCACCGCCGGTCTGCCGCGCATCTCCGAGCTCTTCGAGGCCCGCCCGCCGAAGGACGCCGCCGAGATCGCCAAGATCGACGGCACCGTCCGCTTCGAGCCTTCCATCCGCGGCAAGAAGCGCCTCATCATCGCCGACTCCATCGGTCGCGAGGAGGAGCACCTCATCCCGCACGGCAAGCACATCATCGTCGCCGCCGGCGAGAAGGTGAAGCAGGGCCAGGCCCTCACCGAAGGCGCCGTCGACCCGCACGACATCCTCGACATCCTGGGCCAGTCCAAGGTGCAGGATTACCTCATCACCGAGATTCAGAAGGTGTACCGCTCCCAGGGCGTCATCATCAACGACAAGCACATCGAGATCATCGTCGCCCGCATGCTCCGCAAGGTGCGCATCGCCGAGCCGGGTGATTCCGACTACCTCTGGGGCGAGCAGGTCGACCGCACCCTCCTGGCCGACGGCAACCGTTCGATCCACGAGCGCGGCGGCCAGATCGCCGAGTCCGAGCCGATCCTGCTGGGTATCACCAAGGCGTCCCTCGAGACGGAGTCCTTCATCTCCGCGGCTTCCTTCCAGGAAACCACGCGCGTGCTGACCGACGCCGCCACGATGGCCAAGCGCGACTTGCTGACCGGCTTCAAGGAGAACGTGATCATGGGCCACCTGGTCCCGGCCGGCACGGGTCTTCCTGCCTACCGCAAGATCCGCGTCATCCCGACCGTCCCGAAGGCCTAAGCCCGAGGTCAGTCGTCACGAACCCCGCCCACTGGGCGGGGTTTTTTGTGCCTAATGAGGTTAATCCCTGCCTTTTGGGGGTTGATAGGGGGGTGGCATCATCTATTTTAAGCCTAACAACACCCCACCTAGCACGACCATGGTCCGTTTTCTTCTCGCAGCCTCCAGTCTGGCCCTCGTCCCGATGGCCCAGGGCGCCAACATCTTCCCCTCGTCCCCGCTGATCCAGTTGGGCAACGACACCGATATCTTCTTCGACTCCTCCGTCGCCCTGGAGATCAACGATAACCTCTATTCGACGGCGCACCCGGTCTCCGCGACCTCCTGGACGGTCACCCCGGGTCTCTCCTTGGAATATGGCAAGGACTCCGCCTTCGCCGTCAACCTCACCACCAAGCGTGGCTTCGTCAGCTACAACAAGGCTTCCTTGGCCGACCTCCAGGATAACCGCGACTCGATCAACGGCTCGGTCCGCGTCGATGATGGCGGCCCGCTGAGCCTGACCTTGGAGAGTTCCTACAAGATCACCGCCCGTAACGACGACCTGGCGCAGCAGGGCGTCGACGGCTCCATCCTAGGCGCGAACATCCTCCGCCAGTCAAACTACACCCACAGTTTCGAGGCGATCTACAAGCTCACTGAGAAGATCAAGGTGACGCTTGGGTATACCAATACCTACAATCATTACCTGAATCCGACCAAGTCCAAGGATCTGAACAACACCAATCTTTCATACAATACCAACGGTCTTACCGAGCTCAACACGAAGACGGTACCCATTGAGTTCTCCTACCAGGCTTTTGAGAAGCTGTCATTCGGCTTGAAGTATCAGCGTGACACCAGCGATTACTCCGCCGCCCCGTATTACTACGAAGACCTCTCGACGCACGTCGTGACCACCGTTCGCAACACGCCCTACCCCCGCCAGCTGGTCAAGAATTTCTACGGCCTCACCGCGAAGGGCGATCCCACCGGCGCCGGCCTGCTCAACGTCACCGCCAAGGTGGGTTACGCCACTTCCCGGCTGGATGACGCGGCCGCCACCAGCAACCCGTCCTTCTCCGTCAACCTGCAGCACACCCTCTCGGACAAGCTCAACCATAGCCTGACGTTGTCCCGCGACGTCACCGCTTCCTCCACCGGCGGCACGACCAGCTCCAAGTCCTACACGTACACGGTCAATTTCACCGCCGCCGAGGATCTGAGCTTCAACGTCTCGGCCACGAAGAGCGACGTGTTGGCGGGCACGACGACCGTCAACACGATGGTCTACAACTTCGGGGCTGATTATAAATATAACCCCCACCTGAGCTTCAACCTGGGGTATAATTTCACCGACTCCAAGCTCCCGTCCGCCCCTTCGGGCAATTTCCAGGCCAACGTGCTGACGATGTCGGCGGCGTTCCGCTACTGAGCGTCCTCGGTGGACCCGGGCGGGGCGGAGGGTCCTGTTGACCATCCGCCCCGTTTTGTTCATAACCCTCGTCATGCCCTTCCGCGGACTTCTGGCCCGACTGTTCCTCGCCTGGCTTTGCCTGTTCGACCTGCCTTTGTCCGCGGCCGGTGAGCCGGCCGCCCCGTCGCCCGCGCCTGAGTCGCCGTCCGTGCGCTCCGGCTACCGCCTGCGTCCGCGTGACTCGATCCGCGTCGGCGTCATCAACGAGCTGGATACCCTGGTCGAACGTCGCATCAGCCCGGATGGCACGATCGACATCCCTTTCCTGAAGGAGACCGTCAAGGTCGGCGGGCTGACGCTCAGCGAGGCCCAGCAGACCATCGAGAAGCTCTTCCTCCGGTACTTCAAGCGCCCCCAGGTCGCGATCAACATCATCACCTACGCCGAACGCCGGATCTACGTCCAGGGCTTCGTGGGCAAGCCCGGACCGGTGATCGTGCCTCCGGAGGAGTCCCTGACCCTCGGCCGGGCCTTGTCCATGGCCGGGGGCATCCTGCCGCGCGGCAGCCGTTCCGACGTCACCGTCACGCGCAGCCTCAATGGCGTGCCGACCCCGATCATCAAGGACATGAGCAAGATCGACAAGGGGGAGGAGCCCGACTTCGCCCTCGAGGATGAGGATCAGATCTACGTCCGCGACCGCACCTTCTGACCATGGATCCTTCCGCCCCCAAGCCCGTCCCGCCTTCCGATGACGCCGCGTCCGGCCCGCGGGGCTACGGCAACTACGGCGCCTACGGCAACTACGGCGCCGGCTATGGCAACTACGGCGGCTACGGCGCCTACGGCCGGGGCGGGGCGGGGGAGAAGGCCAACCCGTTCATGACCTACCTCACCATGTTGCGCGAGCGCTTCTGGTGGGTCGCGCTCTCGATCCTCGTCTTCGTCACCGTCGCCGTCGTCTTCACCTACAACATCGTGCCCGAGTATCGCGCCGCGGGTCGCCTGCGCGTGTATCGCCTGACCCCGAACCTGGGCACCAACAACAACGCGGTCGACGAGGCCCAGCGCATCGGGTCCAACGACGACTTCCTCACCGCGATCGAGTCGATGAAGAGCACCGCGGTCATCGAGGGGGTCTCCAAGCGCCTGACCACCGCGGAGAAGAAGCTCGTCCTCGAGCCCTACCAGCAGGGCAACGTCTTCACCGGCCCCTTGACCGAGCAGGAGGTCTTCGTCCGCCAGCGGGCGATCAACCCCACCCGCCAGACCTTCGTCGTCAACGTGGAGTTCACCCATCCCAACCGCGAGCTGGCCCGGCTGGTGGCCCGCCACTTCTGCGACGTCATCCAGAAGGCGAACGAGGATGAGCGCCTGACCATCACCCACCCGCTCGTGGAGAAGGCCCGCATCGAGATCGAGTCCCTCGAGGACAAGATCCGCAAGCTCTACGAGAAGAAGAACGACCTGATCGCCAAGGGCGGCCTCCAGTCGATCGCCGCGGCGACCAGCACCATCAATTCGGAGCGCGCCGCCCTGGTCAAGGACCGCGAGGATGTCCGCAAGCAGGTGGACGAGTTCGGCATCGTCGTCGCCCTGGTCCAGCAGTACCGCGCCGCCAATCGCGACCTGGCCGAGATCCCGCAGATCCGGGCCGACGAGCGCGTGTCCACGCTCGGCGCCAAGGTCACCGACCTCAAGGTGACCGTCCGCACGATGGAGGAGAAGTACACCGACCTGCACCCGACGCTGATCCTCACCCGCCAGCAGCTCGCCCAGACCGTCGCCGAGTTCAACCAGGCCGTCCAGCTCTCCGCCGGCCGGCTGGAGTCCGTGCTGCAGAACGCGCGCGAACGCCAGACCGCCATCGTCAACAACCTCGCCCAGAAGGACGCCGAGATCAACCGGCTGCAGTCCGCCAACGTGGAGCTGGAGCGCATCGACAAGGACATCCGCGCGAACGAGGAATTCCTCGGCCGCATGAAGCTCAACTACGAGGAGGCCAAGCTCCGCACCGCCACCTCCGGGATCAGCACCTCGATCCGCGTCATGGACCAGCCGTCCGTCTCCGACAAGCCGACCAACAAGAACTACACCTTCAACGCGCTGGCCGGCCTGCTGCTCGGCCTCTTCGCGGGGGTCGGCCTCGTCATCCTGATGGGCACCCTCGACGACCGCATCAAATCCGTGAAGGACATCGAGGCCGGGCTGGGCGTGCCGCTGCTGGGCACCGTGCCCAAGGTCTCGGAGACCTCGGGCCCGGACCGTTCCCTGCTCGCCCGCCAGGACAAGGACCGGCTGGCCGCCGAGTCGATCCGGGCGATCTACTCGGCCATGAAGATCAACCCGGCGACCGCCGCCGGTCGCGTCTTCCTCGTGACCTCCACGCGTCCGGGCGAGGGCAAGACCTTCGTCGCCACCAACCTCGCGCTGACCTTCGCGCAGCACGCCGAGCGCGTCATCGTCGTCGACGCCGACCTCCGCCTGCCGAACGTCGGCCCGTCCCTCGGCTTCGCGGGCGATGGCGGCGTCAGCCGCTGGTTCAACGGGGAGATGACGCTCGACGAGGCCATCGTCAAGGACGTGGCCCCCGGCCTCGACGTCCTGCCCGTCGGCATGAACTGCCGCAACCCCACGCAGGTCATCAACAACCCGCGTTTCGGCGAGATGATCGACGAGCTGCGACGCCGCTACGACCGCGTGTTCATCGACTCCCCGCCCATCGGCGCGGTGTCCGACGCCCTGCACCTCGTCCCGAAGGCCGACGGCGTCGTGTACGTCGTCCGCTACAACATCGTCAGCGCCCGCAACGCCGCGGCCTGCGTCGGCCGGCTCCGCGAGGCGGGGGTGCCGATGCTCTGCGCGGTCCTCAACCAGATGTCCGTGCGGATGGCCTCGGTCTACACGGATTCCTACGACTCGGCGGCCGGCAAGTATTACACCGGCGAGTCCGGCGCCGCCCCCAAGGCCTGATTTCCCCGCCATGCGTCTCCTCCCCCTCCTGCTGCTCGCCCTGGCCCTCGGTGGTTGCCAGACCGCCCCGGTCACGGGCCGTTCCCAGTTCATCGTCGTCGAGGAGTCCGAGGTCGCCTCGCTCTCGGCCGGCGAGTTCGCGAAGATGAAGAAGCTGCCGAACGACCCCCGGTTGGCGAAGATCCGCGAGATCGGCCTCAAGGTCGTCGCCGCGGCCCGCCGTGACGACCGCGCGGGCGTCCTGCCGCCCGTCGCCAAGTGGGAGTTCGCCGTCATCGACGACAAGTCCCCGAACGCCTTCGCGATGCCCGGCGGCAAGATCGGCTTCAACGTCGGCATGTTCCCCTACGCGCCGACGGACGACGATATCGCGGTGATCCTCGGTCACGAGGTCGCCCACGTCATCTGCCGGCACGGGGCCGAACGCGTCTCCCAGCAGATGGGCGTCGCCGCCGCGGTCGCCCTGACTGACGAGGCGACCAAGAAGAAGGACGCCAAGACCCGGCAGGCCTGGGTCACCGCCATCGGCCTCGGTTCGCAGCTGGGCGTGCTGCTCCCCTATAGCCGAGGTCACGAATCCGAGGCGGACCACCTCGGTCTGCTCTTCATGGCCCGCGCCGGTTACGACCCCGAGCGCGCGCCCGCCTTCTGGCAGCGTTTCTCGGCCATCGGCGGCTCCCGGCCGCCCGAGTTCCTCTCGACGCACCCGGCCGACGCCACCCGCGTCAAGCAGCTGCAGGCGTGGATGGGCGAGGCCAAGGCGCAGCGTCCGCGCAACTGAGGCGCCGGCGCCTCAGCGCCGCGGCAGCTTGACGGGGCAGGTCAGGTAGACGCCCTTGGGGTCGTTCAAGGCCCGGACGGCGCGCAGCACCTCGGCGTGGGAGCGCAGGAAGAGGATGGCCGGGTCGGCCGCGGCCGCGCGCGTGAAGAGCGGGTGCTCGTCCGGTTCGCCGGCGACCAGCCGCTGCAGGAGGGATTCGTCCCCCTCGTGCAAGGCCGGCACCTGGACGAGCTCGGCTTCCTTGAGGTTGGCCATGGTCTTCGCCAGGGCGATCGCCTCGCGCAGGCCGCCGAACTTGTCGACGAGGTTGATGGGGCGGGCGTCGCCGCCCAGCCAGACGCGACCTTGGGCGATCTCATGCACCGCGTCGCGCTCCATCTTGCGGCCGCCCGCGACGACCTTGAGGAAATCCTCGTAGACCTCGTCGACCATCGCCTGGATCAGCGCGAGCTCCTCGGGCTTGGCCGCCCGGTGGCTCTGGCCGAGGTCGGCGTAGCGGTTGGTCTTCACCCCGTCGTGCGTGAGGTTGAATTTCTTCGCGAGCTCCTCGTAGTTGAAATGCAGCCCGAAGACCCCGATGGAGCCCGTGATCGTCGCTTGGTCGGCCATGATCACGCTGCCGCGCGCGGAGATGTAGTAGCCCCCGCTCGCCGCGAGGTCACCCATCGAGACGACGACGGGGATCTCCTTCTGGCGCAGGAGGGCGACCTCCCGGGCGATCAGGTCGCTCGCGAAGGCGGAGCCGCCGGGGCTGTTGACGCGCAGCACCACGGCCTTGACCTTGGGGTCCGCGCGCAGGTGGCGCAGCTCGAAGGCCAGACGGTCGCCGCCCACCTCGTCGGGGCCGCCCCAGCCGTCGACGATCTCGCCCTCGGCGTACACCACCGCGACGCGGTCGGCGCCGCGCGGCAGCTGGACCTTGCCGGCGTACTGGGCCAGGGAGACCTGGCGGAAGGAGGTCTTGCTTTCGTCGGCCGCGGCGCCGGCCTTGCGGACGCGTTCGATGAACTCGTCGCGCTGCGCGAGGCTGTCGACCAGCTTGAGTTCCAGGGCCTTGCGGCCGCCGAAGACGCCGCCGGCGTCGGCCGCGCGGTTGAGGGCGGCGTTGGTCACCTTGCGCGACTGGGCGATCTGGCCGATGAGCCGGTTCCAGACTCCCTTGACCAGCAGGGTCGACTGCTCGCGGGACGGTTCGCTCATGCGGTCGCCGAGGAACGGTTCGACCGCGGACTTGTACTTCCCGACCTTGGTGACCTGCACGCCGATCCCGAGGGTCTTCAGGGTCTCGCCGAAATACATATGGGTCGAGGCGAGGCCCTTCAGCTCGAGCTCGCCCGCGGGGTGCATGGCGATCTTGTCGGCCACGGACGCGAGGTAGTACTCGCCTTGGGTGCCGTTCTCGATCCAGGCCAGCACCGGCTTGCCGGAGGTCTGGCGGAACTCGTCGATCGCGCGGCGGAGCTCGCCGAGCTGGACCACGCCGGCCTCGAGTTCGCCGGCGATGACGATCCCCACGATGTTCCGGTCCTTGGCGGCCAGCTCCAAGCCGGCGAGGGCGCGGTAGAGGTCGACCGTCGGCCGCTTGTCCTGGTTGAGAAGCGAGCCGAGGCCGGGGGCGCCATGCTCGGGCGTGTCGTTCACGACGAGGCCGTTGCCGATCAGCAGGATGGTGCCGGGTCGCACCGCGACCGTCGGCGCACCGGCGCCGGAGCTGCTCAGCCCGGCGACGACGAGGACGAGCAGCAGGCAGGCGCAGAGCGCGCCGGCGAGGAACGTGCCGAGCACGGAGGCGAGGAGCGATTTGAGGAATTCTTTCATGGGTCGAGGGTGGTCGCGGGTGGCCGTCCACGATGCCCGCTTGCCGAAACATCGCCACGCAAAAGACGCTTTTTCAACGGAGGTTTCCGCTCGTTTCCCCGGGGCGGTTCCGCTAGTCAGGAGCCCATGTACGAGCAGACTCCCGATGCGGGCGCCGCCACCGAGCGGAAGGCGCTGGCGATCAACCTCGACCGCAGCGCCTACGGCGCTTTCGCCGAGATCGGAGCGGGGCAGGAGGTCGTGCGGCATTTCTTCAAGGCCGGCGGGGCCTCCGGGACCGTGGCCAAGAGCATGTCGGCCTACGACATGCGGGTGAGCGACGCGATCTACGGTCATCCCAAGCGTTACGTGTCGCGGGAGCGGCTCGAGCAGATGTTGCAGCACGAGTACCAGCTGCTCGTGGACCGCCTGGCGGCCGAGCGCGGCGCCCAGACGCGTTTCTTCGCCTTCGCCGACACGGTCGCGACCACTCCCCACGATGGGAAAGGGCAGGGGCACTCCTGGATCGGGCTCCGGTTCCAGGACGCGCCGCTGGCCGCCCCGAGCGAGGTGCTGCTCCACCTGCGGTTGTGGGACAAGGATGCCGGCCGGCAGCAGGACGCGCTGGGCATCGTCGGCGTGAACCTCATCCACGCCGCGCTCAACGCCCGCGGCAGCGTGGACACCTTCCTGACCGCCCTGGTCGATGGCGTCGGCGTGGGCCGCGTCGAGGTCGAGTTCGCCCACTTCAAGGGCCCCGCCTTCGGCGCCTTCGACAATCGCGCGGCCGCCCTGCGCCTGGTCCGCCTCGGCCTGACCGACGCCGTCCTCTTCGGCCCGGAGGGCGCGCCCGAGGTGCCTTCCGAATACCTTTATAAGCGTTCCTTGCTCGTGTCGCGCGGTACCTTCCGACCGGTCTCGCTCGTCAACGAGGACATGCTCGCCTGCGCGCTGCGCAACCTGCCCGAGGGCGGCCAGGACGTCCTGCCCCTGTTCGAGATGTGCATCGGGGCGGACCCGCACCCGGAGGCCGAGCTGATCGACCGCATCCGGTTGGTCGCGAGCCTGCGGCGCCCCTTGCTCGTCACGCGGCACCGCGGCTGGTACCGGCTTCCCGCGTATTTCCGCATGCACACGAGCGGGCGCATCACGCTCGTGGCCGGCATGAACAACCTCGTCGACCTCTTCAACCCCGAGCACTACACGCAGCTCGAGGGCGGCGTGCTCGAATCCTTCGGCCGCCTCTTCAAGGACGGCGTCCAGGTGATGGTCTACCCGATGCGCGGCGACCAGCTGCGCCGCCTCGTGGCCGACCCGGTCGCCTGCAAGGTCTGCTTCACCGAGAGCTATACGATCAAGGAGGACGCGGTCGTCGCGGCCGGCGACATCCAGATGCGCCCCACCGTCGCCGGCCTCTTCCAGCATCTCCTCAACAACGGTTTCCTCGTGCCGATCACCGGGGCCGACCCGGTGGCGATGGCCTGCCAGCCGCGTACCTTGGCCGACCGCATCCGCGCGGGCGACGAGGGTTGGGAGAAGGAGGTCCCGGCGTCCGTGGCGGTGGCGATCAAGAGCCTGAAGCTCTGGGCCGACTAGCCCGATGGCGCCGTCGCCTGCATCTTTGCCGCCCGCGGGCAGCGCGGAGCTCGCGCTGTCCATCGAGCGCGCCTACCGCGAGGCGGCCGTGCTCGAGCGGCTGGAGGCCCTCTGGGCCCTGATCCTCGCGAAGTGCTTCCTGCTCCAATGGGCCATCGACGCCTACGCCTTGCCGGTGCGCGGGCTCGTGTATGTCTGGACGCTGACCTTCGCGATGGCGGCGTTCGCCTCGTTCCTCTACCTGCGCGCCCACCGGGTGACGCTCCGCCTGCTGCCCTGGCACACGCGGGTCAGCGGCGCCTTGCTCGCCGGCTTGCTCGTCGCCTTGGCGGCCCTGGCCTATGCGCAGGGCGCGCTGGGCGCCCTCGCTCCGGCCATCACCGCGGGCCTCGCCTGCGTGCTGCTCGGCGGCTGGTCCCTGGCCCGCGCCGCGCTCGGCCGCACCCCCGAGGCCTTCGGCGGCGCGCTGGCCTGGTGGGGGCTCGGGTGGGTGGCCGCGCATGACGGCGATGGCCGGGCCTTGCTCTGGGTCGGGTCTGGCTGGCTCCTCGCGCAGGCGTTGCCGGGCTTCGCGCGCTTGGCCCGCCGGCGTCGCGAGCAACGGGCCTGACCTCAGGCCTCGCTCGCCTTGCCGCCGGTGCTGTTGATGAGGTGCGCCATGAAGCGCTTCATCGCCGGCGTCAGCACGCGGCCCTTGCGGTGCACGATGGCGAGCGGTCGCGCCACGCGGCGGTCGCGCAGGCGGAGCATGACGAGCGTGCCTTGCTCGACTTCCTGGCGGATGGTGCCCTCCGGGACGAGCGCCACGCCGGCGTCGACCTCCACCGCGCGTTTCAGCGTCTCGATGTTGTCGAACTCCATGGAGGGCTCGAGCTCGATGCGCTGCTCGCGGAAGAACTGGTCGAGGGCCTTGCGGGTCGGGATGTCCTGGTCGAAGCCGATGAACTTGCCCCCCTGCAGGTCGGCGAGGTCGATCTCCTTCTTGCCGGCGAGCTTGTGCTTCGGCGCGCAGATGGCGACGAGCTGGTCCTCCATCAGGGGGATGATCTCGATCTGGCGCATCTTCTGCGGGAAGGCGACGAGGCCGAAGTCGACGGCGTTGGAGATGACGTCCTCGTAGACGAGGTTGGAGCGGCGGTACTCGACGCGCACGTTGACGTGCGGGAACTCCTGCATGAAGCGCTTCACGTGCGGCGGCAGCTCGTGGAGGCCGATCGAGACGATGGTCGAGATGTGCACCGTGCCGCTGACGACCTTGCGCATCTCCTGCATCTCGCTCGAGACCTGCTCGTAGCGGTTGAGGATGTCCTTGGCGGCCTCGTAGAGGCTCCGGCCTTCGCGCGTCAGGCGGAACTGCTTCTGGCTGCGGTCGACGATGAGCACGTTGAAGTGATTCTCCATCGAGCGCAGCTGCTGGCTGACGGCCGACTGGGTGATGGCGTTGAGCTTGGCGGCCTTGGAGAAACTCTCGTTGTCGACCAGGTCGCGGAAGATCTTCAGGTTCTCGATGTGCATGGCGGAAGGAGGCTTGGATTACTAAAACTTATGAAAAAGGGCATCAAGTGTAGTTTTGCTAATCCCGGGTGGATGGGAGGTCCGAAATCGCGGGTTGGAGGCGTTGACTCCGGCCCGGAAGTACCCCACTAGTGTTCAAATGGTCACCTATGACCAGTTCGCGGGACGGTGCGAGGCCGTCTTGGGCCGGATCCGGCAGGCCTGCCTGGCCTGTGGCCGGCCGCCTGGTTCCGTCCGCCTGCTTCCCGTGACCAAGACCCATCCCGTGGAGGCCGCCCTGCACGCCGCCCGTTTCGGTCTCCCCGCGGTCGGCGAGAACCGCGTCCAGGAAGCCCTCCAGAAGCGTCCCCTGGCCCCTGCCGGGCTCCGGTGGGAGCTCATCGGCCATCTCCAGTCCAACAAGGCGAAGCAAGCCCTGCAGGCCTTCGATGTCATCCAGTCGGTGGACTCCGCCGAACTGGCCGCCCGCCTCGGCCGGATCGCCGGCGAGCTGGGATTGGTCCGCGAGGCGCTCATCCAGGTGAACTCCGGGGACGACCCCGCCAAGTTCGGTTGCGACCTCGCCGAAGCGCCGGCCGTGCTCGAGGCGGCCTTGGCCTATCCCGCCTTGAAGGTCACCGGGCTGATGGCCATCGCCCCCTTGTCCGACGACCCCGCCGTGGCGACGCGCACCTTCGAGGCGCTCCGGCGCTGTCGGGACGATCTCGAGGCGCGCTTCGCCGTCCGCCTGCCGGAGCTCTCGATGGGCATGAGCGGCGACCTCGAGCTGGCGGTGGCCGCCGGCTCCACCTGCGTCCGCGTGGGTTCCGCGCTCTTCGGCGAACGTCCCTCCGCATGATCCGCCGCCTCGTCATCCGCGACCTCGCCCTCATGGACCGCGCCGAACTGGAGGTCGGTCCCGGCTTCACCGTCGTCACCGGCGAGACGGGCGCCGGCAAGTCCGTGCTGCTCGGGGCGCTTTCCCTGCTCGCCGGCAACCGCGCCGCGAAGACCATCGTCCGCAAGGGCGCCGAGGAATGCGCGGTCGAGGCCGAGCTGGAGGTCGGGGACGACCCCCGTTTCGCCGAGGGGTTGCAAACCCTCGACCTGCCGGCCTGCGACGATGGCCTGCTCATCCTGAAGCGTTCCGTCCACGCGACCAAGGCCGGCCGCATCTCGATCAACGGGGGCGCGGCCACCCTCGCGCAGCTGCAGAGGTTGGGCGAGCTGTGGATCGACTTCCATGGTCCCGGCGAGCCGCAGAAACTGATGCGCGCCGAGACGCAGCTGGAGATGCTCGACCTGCACGCGGGCCTCGCCGCCGCCCTGGCCACCTACCGTTCCGGCTGGCGCCAGCGCAACGAACTGCTCCGCGAAGCGGCCGAAGCCGCCACGGCCGAACGCCTCTCCGAAGACGAGGAGGCCTTCCTGCGCTCCCAGCTCGAGAAACTGGATTCGCTGGATCTCTCCGAAGAGGCCATCACGAAGCTCGAGCGCGACCACGCCCGTTCCTCTCGCGCCCAGGAACTCGCGGCCTTGCTCGGCCAGCTCGAGTCCGGCCTGGGCTCCGACGGCCTCGGCGAGGTGTTGCCGAAGCTCCTGAAGGCCGGCGATGACGTCGCCCGCATCGACGAGGAGGCGGCCGGACTCCGCGATCGCCTGAACGCCCTCGCGGCGGAAGCCGAGGATATCCGCGCCGACTTCGCCCGCCTCGGACGCGGACTTTCCTCCGACGATGAGTCGGCCGCCGAACTCGACGTCCAGATGAACCGCTGGCTGGAATTCCGCCGCAAGTACGGCCCCGGCGCCGAGGCGGTCCGCGGGAAGCGCGAGGCGCTCCGCCGCCGCCTCGCCTCGCAGGGCGATGTCGAGGCCCGCGTCGCGAAGCTGAAGGCCGAAGCGGCCAAGGTGGAGAAGGGCCTCCGCCAGCAGGCCGAAGCCCTCCGCGCCGCGCGCACGAAGGCCGCCGACAAGCTCGCCGCCGCGGCGCGCAAGATGCTCGGTTCGCTGGGCTTCAAGAAGGCGGATCTGCGCATCGAGGTCGCCGTCGCCGAGCTCGGGCCGCATGGCGCCGACGCGGTCCGGTTCCTCTTCTGCCCCAACGCCGGGCAGGACCTCCTGCCGCTCGACCAGATCGCCTCCAGCGGCGAGGCCGCGCGCGTCATGCTCGCCCTGAAGACCGTGCTCGCCGCCGTCGATCGCACCCCGGTGCTGGTCTTCGACGAGGTCGACGCCAACGTCGGCGGCGAGATCGGCGCGCAGGTCGGCCGCGAGCTCGCCGCGCTCGGCAAGGGCCATCAGGTCTTCTGCGTCACGCACCTGCCGCAGGTCGCCGCGCTCGGCCATGCCCACTTGGTCGTGACGAAGACGCAGGACGACAAGTCGACGACGGTCGCGATCGCCCCGGTCCACGGCAAGCGCAAGGACCGCGAGTCCGAACTGGCCCGCATGCTCGGCGACCGCGCCAGCAAGGTCGCGCTCTCGCACGCCCGCGAACTGCTCGACGGCGCGAAGTAGGCTCAGGCCTTCTTCACGAACCGATCCAAGCGTAGGCGCTGGATCAGGCGCAGGCCGATCGCGGCCGCCCACGGCTTGGGCAGGCGCGCCGAGAAGACGGCCAGGAGCCGATGCTTCCAGCCGGTGACGACCACGGGGCGCGCGGCCGCCATGCCGCGCACGGCCTCGTCGACGCAGGCCTCCGCGGTCTGTCCGCCCAGGCCGGTCGAGCTCGCGAAGCCGGCCGCCTTGGAGAAGTTCGTCGAGACGGGGCCCGGGCAGATCGCGACGCAGCGGATGCCGTGGCGCTTCGCCTCGGCGTCGAGCGCGACGCTCCAGTCGAGGAGGAAGGATTTCGTCGCGGCGTAGGTCGTCATCAGCGGCGTCGGCTGGAAGCCCGCGAGCGAGGCGACGTTGGCGACCATGCCGCCCCGCGCCTTCAATTCATCCCACAGACGGCCCGTGAGCTCGACGGGGGCGCGCACGTTGACGTCGACCATCCGCAAGGTGTGGTCCAATCCGGGCGCCGGGAACTCCCCGTAGGCCCCGAAGCCGCTGTTATTAATCAGCAGTATCCTGCCTTGCCGGGGCATTAGTTCCCGTAATCCGGCGACAACCGCCGCGAGGTCAGCCGTTTGCGTGAGGTCGCAGGTAAGGTGAGTGAAGTTAAGGGAATTCGGGACCCCCTCCGGAGCCGTGCGGGAAAGGTTGAACACGGCCGCCGAGGTCCCAGAATCGTAGATACGCGAGAGCAGTGCGCGTCCGATCCCGGAAGAAGCCCCCGAAATGATGACCACGGAAAAACTCCTGAAGAAATCGTCGACGGTCTTGTTCTTTGACATGGGCGCACGCTCTCACGTCATCCCCCAAAACACAACACACATGACAAGTGCTCCGATCGTCGTGACCGGGGTCCATCTGGACCTCACCGACGCCCTGAAGGCAACGGTGCGCGCCAAGGTCGAAAGACTGCTGCGCCACAACCCGCGGATCATCCGCGTGCTCGTCGAACTCGTCCACACCCGCTGCAGCGACCACCGTCGCGAATTCGGGGCCCAGATCCGCTTGGAGATCCCCGGGCCGGACATCGTGGTCCGGGAGGAATCGGAGGACCTCTACAAATCCCTCGATCTTTTGGTCGACAAGGTCGACCGCCAGCTTCGCCGCCGCCATCGCCTGGATAAGGAGAAAAGGAATCATCCGCATCCGACGGACCTGGGCGACCTGGGACGCGCGGCGTAAGGAAGGTACGGTACCGGCCGGTTGTCGGTGAGGGCTGGTCAGTCGGTGAAAGTCGAAGTCGGAAGGGCCCGAAGTCGGTGAAAACAGACGGAAAGCCAGTCGGACGGAGAACGGTAACAGACGGTCAGTCAGGTAACGGACAAAGTAAGCCAAGCTAGCGCAGTCAAAGTACGGTACAGGACCCCGGCCGCCGCAAGGTGACCGGGGTCCTCCTGTTTGGGCGGGTCGCCGCCGCCTAAGTTTCTCGCCCTCGGCCCCCCGAGGGCTTTTATCCACCTCATGCGCGTTTATTTCATGGGCATCTGCGGCACGGCGATGGGGAACGCCGCCTTGTTGATGCGCGCCCTGGGCCACGAGGTCATGGGCTCCGACACCGGGATCTATCCGCCGATGTCCGACCACCTGCGCGGCGCGGGCGTCGAGATCCTCGAAGGCTGGTCCGCCGAACGCCTCGCCCGGCTCAAGCCCGATCTGGTCGTGGTCGGCAACGTCGCCTCCCGCGGCCATCCCGAAGTCGAGTGGCTCCTCGAAGCCCGCTCCCAGGCCTACGTCTCGCTCCCCGAACTGCTCCGTACGCTTCTCCTGAACGAACGCCGCAACGTCGTCGTGGCCGGCACGCATGGCAAGACCACCACGACTTGCCTGGCGGCGGTGTTGCTCAAGGCCAACGGCGCCGAGCCGGGCTGGCTCGTCGGCGGCGTCCCGCGCGACCTGCCTGACTCTTCCCAT
>JBEGOO010000032.1:0-3004 GCA_041182045.1 Verrucomicrobiota bacterium | reverse complement strand
TCCCAGATGTCGAGCTCGGTCCACTCGAGGAGCGGCTGCACGCGCACGTGGCCGCCGTCGGGAGCGGAGCTGGCGAACTGGCCCCAGAATTCCGGCGGCTGGTCCTTGTAGTCCCAGTTGCCTTCGGCGGAGCGCGGCGAGAACCAGCGTTCCTTGGCGCGGGTGGGATCTTCGTCGCGGCGGATGCCGGTGACGAGGGCGTCCCACTTGAATTCGTCGATGGCGGCCTTGAACGGGACGGTCTTCAGTTCGTGCGTCACGGTGACTGGGTCGTGCGTGGCGTAGCCGATGCCGCGGCGGATGGCGTCCTCGTTGACGCGGACGATCAGGTCGATGCCGTGGATGACCTTGGCCTTTTCCCGGAACTCGTACATCTCCGGGAATTCGTAGGTCGTGTCGATGTGCAGGAGCGGGAAGGGGATCTTGCCGCAGAAGGCCTTGCGGGCCAGCCAGATCAGGACGTTGGAGTCCTTGCCCATGGACCAGGGCATGCAGACGGAGCGGAAGTTGGCGAAAGCCTCGCGGAAGACGTGAATCGACGTCTGCTCGAGGCGCGTGAGGTGGTCGTTTTGGGCGTTGCGGGACATGTGGCTAAAAAAGAGTTCGGATGACGGAGTGCAGAGGACGGGCTGGATGTTGGAAAAGGTGAGGGGCGTGTGTGATGGTCGGAGGACGGGGGCGGTTATCGGTAATCCGTGATCAGTCCTCCGTGCTCCAGGTGTTCAGGCCTTCTTCGTGCGCGTGTGCAGGCCGCACTCCTTCTTGTCGAAGCCGGGCCAGCGGCCGCCGCGTTCGTCGCCGCCGGAGGTCGGCTGCGTGCAGGGCCAGCACCCGATGGAGCGGTAGCCGCGGTCGTGGAGGACGTTGTGGGGCAGGTCGTGCTGCTTCAGGTAGGCCCAGACCTGGTCGCGGCTCCAGTCGACGAGGGGGTTGAGCTTCCAGACGTCGGAGTTGTCGGGCCGGGCGGCGAGGCTGAGCAGCGGGGTCGACGAGCGCTCGTTGCTCTGGTCGCGGCGCATGCCGGCGATCCAGAGGTCGAGTTCGAAGAGCTTCTTGCCGAGCGAATCGACCTTGCGGATCTCGCAGCACTTCTCGGGATCGCGCTTCCAGAGCTCGGCGCCATGCGCGGCGGCCTGCTGTTCGAGCGAGAGCGCCGGGAGCACGGACTCCACCTGGATGCCGAGTTTGGCTTCCAGCTGGGCCTTGAAGGCGAGGGTCTCCGGGAAGAGCAGGCCCGTGTCCAAGGTGAAAGCCTTGATGGGTAGGCCGGCGGACTTCGCGAGGTGCAGGATCACCACGCCGGGGGGCTGGAAGCTCGTGCCGATGCCGGCGCGGTCGCCGAAGGTCTCGTAGGCCCAGCGCAGACGGTCGACCGGAGCCAGCTGCGTGAGCTGCTCGTCGAGTTCGGGAATGCGGGATGGGTCGAGGTTCGGCATCGAGCGTCGGCGTAGGACGGGCTTAGGCCTGCGGAGCGGCGACCGGCCAGACGGCGGCGCCGTCGACCCAATCGCCGAACGCCTGACCGGCCTTGCGTTCCTTGGCGTACTGCTGGAAGAGCGCGCCGACGACCACCGGGATCTCGTCCGCGGGGACGGATTCCTTGAAGAGACGGGCGAGGCGGGTGCCTTCGCGGTTGCCGCCGAGCATGAGGTTGTACTTGCCCGGGGCCTTGCCGACGAAGCCGATCTCGGCGTTGTACGGACGGGCGCAACCGTTGGGGCAACCGGTCATGCGGACGACGAGTTCTTCGCCGCCGAAGCCGGCGGCCGCCTGGGCGTCCTCGATCTTGCCGAGGATGGTCGGGAAGACGCGCTCGGATTCCGCGAGCGAGAGGCCGCACGTCGGGAGAGCAGGGCAGGCCATGCCTCGGCCCTTGACGAGGCCGGGGTTGAAGACGATGGCGCAACCATGGTCGCGGAGCAGCTTCTCGATGGCGGCCTTGTCGGCTTCCTTGACGTCGGAGAGG
Organism: Verrucomicrobiota bacterium; assembly: GCA_041182045.1. GTDB lineage: Bacteria > Verrucomicrobiota > Verrucomicrobiia > Opitutales > UBA953 > UBA953. Next base: position 1,038 of record JBEGOO010000032.1, on the reverse strand, counting down.
ATGAGGTTCTGCGTCGCGGTGAGGCGGAACACCGGGCCGAACTGCTCGGCGATCTTGCGCAGGGCGGTCTTGAGCTGGTAGGTGCCGGCGTCCTTGACGCGGCCGGTCTCGATGAAGAGGCCGAGGAACCAGTTGCCGTCGGTCTGCTTGGTCCAGCCAAAGGCGTCGCCTTGGCCCTTGAAGAGGAACGGCTTGGCGGCCGGCAGCGGGGCGCCGAGCTCCTTGGCAAGCTGCTCGCGGAACCATTCCACGCCCTTTTCCTGGAGGACGTACTTGATGCGGGCGTGCTTGCGGTCGGTGCGGTCGCCCCAATCGCGGTGGATGCGGATGACGGCTTCGCCGACGGCCACGACCTGTTCGCGGGTGAGGAAGCCGATGACGTCGGCGAGGCGCGGGTAGGTCGCCTTGTTGCCGTGGGAGGTGCCGAGGCCGCCGCCGACGAGCAGGTTGTAGCCGACGAGCTGGCCGCCTTCGATCACGGCGACGTAGCCCATGTCGTTGGTGAAGATGTCCACGTCGTTGTTCGGCGGAATGGCGAAGCCGGTCTTGAACTTACGCGGGAGGTAGGTCTTGCCGTAGAGCTTGTCGACGGGCGCGCCGTGGTCGTCGTGGTCGGCGGGCGGCGGGAGATAGGGGTTGGCTTGGTCGACGGAAGCGCGGGCCTTCGCGATCTTCTCGCCGAGGCCGAGGTCGAGCTGCACGCCGTCCACCCAGATCGAGTGGTAGGCGGTGGTCTTCGGCAGCAGCGCGCGGGTCAGCGTGAACGCGTCGTCCTCGACGGCCTGCGTGATGGCGTCGACCGGCGGGTTGGACGGGGCCGTGACGTTGCGGGTCACGTCGCCGCACGTGGCGAGGGTGGAGGAGAGCGCTTCGTTGATCGCCTTGATCAGGTTGCCGATGCCGCGCTGCGCGACGCCGTGGAACTGGAAGGTCTGGCGCGAGGTGATGCGCAGGGTGCCGTTGGCGAAGCGGCCGGAGAGGTCGTCGTAGACCAGGTACTGCGCGGCCGGCACGATGCCGCCGGTCTGGCGCGTACGC
>JBEGOO010000031.1:0-3672 GCA_041182045.1 Verrucomicrobiota bacterium | reverse complement strand
GACCGCGTCGAGGCCGAGATCCGCAAGCAGTTCCCCGACGCCGACGTCTATTGCTACAACGGCCTCTTCATCACCGTCCAGGACGGCATGGTCATCGGGGGCGACAAGTTCAAGGGCCAACCGGTCCGCTCCGCGGGCCTCGGCGTCCGCGAGACCGACCAGAAGAAGCTCACGGGCACCGGGAAGAACCTCTACAAGAAGTTCGACGACAACTTCAAGATGGGCAGCGCCGGCGCCTGGCTCGACATCATGCGCCAGCAGCGTTCCTACGACGCGCTGGTGCTCTTCTCCGACTTCCAGGACGGGGTGACGCAGTACCGTATCAAGGGCGAGAAAGCCGACGCCAACGTGCAGGGTGGCGGCTTCCCGATCGTCTACTACGACGGCATCAACCCGAGCGTCGCCCGCGGCAGCGACGCCCGTAAGCCGGCGGAGAAGCGCTGGGAGGAGGAGTGGCTGAAGTCCTTCGCCGACGCCAAGGACGGCAAGGGCCCTCGCCTGTATTGCTTCTCGACCCAGGTCGAACCCCAGCAGCTGCTCTCGAAGTGCGTCACGGCCTCGGGCGGTCAGATCAAGATGGTCACCTGGCTGCGCACCGGCGAGAAGCCGCCGGAGGATCCGCCCGCCACGCCGGCGGACGCCGCCGCCACCGCGAACGGCGCGATGCCGGCCCCCGCGGCCGGCGTGCCGCTCCCGGCGCCGAAGGCTTACAAGCCGCCGCGCTGAGGGTTGGCCCTCGGGTGAAGGACACCAGGGCCCGGCGCTTGCCAGGCCTTCGTTTTGCCTAGGCTGGGACGGATGCCCTCCGCTCCGCCTTTGCTCGCCGTCCGTCGCGCCCCGCGCTCTTGGCGCGGCTTCCTCGTCTCCGTGTCGGTGCACGTCGGCCTGATCGCCCTCGCCGCCTGGTTCGTCGTGTCGCGGACGACTTCCGCGCCGCCCGGCCCCGATCCCACGGTCCATGCGGTCGCGGGCGGGCGGGAGGCGGGCGGCGGGGTCCTCGTTCGTCGGGTGGCGCCTCCGGCCCGACCGACGGTGCCGCTGCGGCGCATCACCGTGACCGGACCGAGCAGCGTGAACCTGCCCGACTTGCCGGCGCCGGGTTCCTTGGGTGGGCCGGCGGGAGGCGCCGCGGTCGCCGGGCGGGCCGGCCTCGGCGGCGGACGCGGTTTCGGGGGCGGTGCCGGCCAAGGCCTCGGCGTCGGTCAGGGCCTCGCCGCCGGGTTCGTCGGCAAGCCCGTGCTGGGCGCGACCATCCGGGCGCGCAAGGTCGCGGTCTACCTCGATTGCTCGGGTTCGATGAAGCCGTACCTCGAGCGCGTCGACGCGGAGATCCGCAAGCAGTTCCCCGACGCGGATGTGTTCCGCTTCGATGGCGCCCGCGTGGTGGCCTTGGGCGACGACATCGTCCATGGGCGGCATTTCCGCGGCGAGCCGCCGAAGCTGCGCGAGGGTCCCACGGAGACCGTGGTGGCGAGCCTGACGGCGCCCGGCCAGCGGCTGCAGGCGAAGATCCGCGAGGCCTGCGAGAAGGGCTCGCTCGGCGCCTGGGTCGACCGGCTCCTCGTCGAGCCTTACGACGCGCTCGTCGTGTTCTCGGATTTCCAGGACGGGGTCCGTATCTACGAGGAGGGGCCCAAGGGCGTCCCGCGCCTGATCTATTCGGACAGCGCCTACCATCAGGTCAACCAACGCAAGGCCCCGGGCTATCGGTGGGAGCATGCCTGGCTCGAGGCCTTCGGCCGGGCCGAGCGGCGGCAAGGCCCCCGGCTCTACCTCTACAGCATCCAGACCCCGCCGCAGGCCTTCCTGCTGAAGTGCGCGCAGGCCTCGGGCGGCGCCGCCGTCGACGTCGGGTGGTTGCGCTCCGGCCGCCGGGGGCGCTGATGCCTTGGCGGTTGCACCGGGCAGGTAGCCGGCTTGGATGGAGCCATGGCCCCTTTCACCGCCGAGCACCGCGCCCACTTCGCCGACACGGACGCCGCGGGCATCGTGCACTTCACGACGATCCTCTTCTGGGTCGAGGCCACGGAGGAGGCCCTCTTCCGCGAGCTGGGCCTGCCGTTCCTGAAGGCGGACGGCGCCAAGCTCAGCGGCTTCCCCCGCGTGCGCGTGGAGTGCGACTACCTTTCGCCGGTGCATCGCGGCGAGGTCGTGGCGTTGACGCTCACGCCGACCGAACTCGGCGACAAGAAACTGGTCTGGGCCTTCGCCGCGCAGGTCGGCGACCGCCCGGTCGCCAAGGGCTTCTTGACCACCGTCTACGCCTGGCGGGAAGGGCAGGGCCCGATGTCGGCCGCGCTCGTGCCGCTCGAGATCAAGACGGCGCTGCAGAAGCGCTTCGGCCTGGGCTGAGCCATGGCGCGCTTCGGTAAAATCCTGCTGTTCTTGCTGGGGGTCGTCTTCCTGTTGGACCTGCAGGTCCGTTTTCCCGAGCGCTCGGACCGCAAGCATCCGCCGAGGCTCCATGCCGACGAGGCGGTGCAATGGTCGCTCGCCAAGGACGCCGCCGGCGGCGTGCCTTACAGCGTCAACGAGGACAAGTTCCATGGCCCCGCCCTGGCTGTGGCCACCCGCGGGGTCTTCGCCGCGCGCGGCCTCGCGTTCGACGACGCCACGGTCGCCGACCTCCGGCGGATCCCCTTTTACTTCTTCGTCCTGCTCTGCGCGGTGCCGCTCTGCCTGACGGGCGTCGCCTGGCCGATGCGCCTGCTGGCTGCATTGCTGCTTTGGCGAGGCGCGGCCGGTTGCTACTTCGGGGAATACTTCATCCAGGAAACCCTATTGGTCGCCGGCTTCGTCTGGGGGGTGCTCCTCTGGCTCCGGTCGGCCGGTGAAGCCCGTCCGGCCTGGTGGGCGGGCTTCGCGGGGGCGGCCTTCGGCCTGGCCTTGGCGTGCAAGGTCACGACCGCGGCCTACCTCGGCCTCTTCGCCTTGGCGCTGGTCTGGTGCGCCCGCGACACGCTGACCTGGCGGCGGGCCGCCTGGGCCGCCGCGGGCGCGCTGGTCGTCGGGATCGCCCTGCAGACATCGCTCTTCACGGACGGGCATGGCCTGGTCGCGTGGGGCCATCAGTTCGTGCGCTCCTTCGCCGTCGCCTCCGGGAACGCGGACACGCTCCCGCTGACCAACCCCGGCTATTGGGTTGTCGTCGGCATCTGGCTGGCGCTCCTGGTCGCGGCCCGGCTGCTCCGGCGTGGTCCGCGCTCCCCCGCGGATGCGCCCTTGGTGACGGCCGTCGGTTGTTTCCTCTTCCATCTGGCCTTGCCCTACAAGACCCCCTGGCTGCTCTTCCTGCCGGTCTGTCTCAGCCTGACGATGGTCTGGCCGCTTCTGGCGGAAGGGGCTTGGTGGTCCCGGACCGCCGGTTTCGTGGGCGCGACCGCCTTCTCGCTGGTCTCGGTCGCGAACCTCGATGAGCACACCGCGACGGAAGCGCACATCGTGAACCTGCCGGAGGTGGTCTCATCCTATCGGTCCGACTGGCAGGCGGCGCACCCGGGGCGGCCCTTCTACGTCGCCATCGACGGGGGGCACTACTGGCCGCTGCCTTATTACCTGCGGGCTTTCCAGGTCGGCTATGGGGACTTCCCGGCTGCCGAGCGGGCGCCGGTGCGATTCCTGGTCCGGATCGATGCGAGCGCACCCAAGGTTCCCGGCTACCGCACCTACTCC
>JBEGOO010000030.1:0-2538 GCA_041182045.1 Verrucomicrobiota bacterium | reverse complement strand
GGCGTGCTCGAGAACAGCATCATCATCTCGAAGGGCGAAAAGCTGCCCGTCTCGCGGACGCGCACCTACTACACCGTGGAGGCCGACCAACGCGTGCTGACCTGCGAGGTCACGCAATCGGCCATTCCCGAGAACGACCCGCTCATGGTCCTGCGCATCGCCGAGGTCGAGATGGCCCTCCCGCCCGGCCGGCCCGCGGACCAAGCCATCGAGGTGACCTTCGCCTACGACCTCAACGGCATCATGCGCGCGGAGTTCCGCGACCTCGGCACCGGCCAACCGCTCGTCATCGAACTGCGCGACGAAGGCGCCGGCCGCGGGTCGCTCAACGTCGCCCAAGTGACGCTCGGCTGAGATGCCCAACGCGTTCGTTACCTTTCTCGCCGCCGGGGCGCTTGGCCTCGTCGCCGCGATGGGCTGGCTCTATTTCCGTCGTCCGACGACCCGCCGCCCGGCCCCGCGCCGCCGCAGGGCCATCCGCGCTGACCAAGTCCCCTCCGCCCCGAGCGGCTCGACCGACGTCGAACGCCTCGCGTGGATCGTCGGCAAGATGACCGGCACGCCCCCGCGGCAGGTACCGCTCGACGTGCCGCTGACGACCTTGCTGGCCAAGGTCGACCCCGCGGAATTCGCCGCCGCGGTCACGGCCGCCTGCCGCACCCCGGTGACGCTCGACGACGCCGCCCAGCGCATGCACCTCAAGCAGTTCGCGCAATACCTGCGCCACCTGCGCCGCGCGGAACAGGAGCCCAAAGGGCGCAAACGCGCGCCCAAGGTCGCCGGCGACCGCATGGCCGGCTGGGAACCGCCCTTGCTGGCCTTGGCCACCGAACTCGGCGTGAAGCCCGAGTGGGAGATCGACAAGGCCTTGGCGCACCTCACCAAGGAATACCTCCGCCAGAACGCCCGCATCCACCTGGCCGCCCGCGCCGCCGACCGGGACGCCGTCCAGGCCCGGCTGGAGCAGATCGGCCGCCTGCGCGAGGCCCTGCGCCCCACCGGCGCTTAAGTCGCTTGCACCGGCGGACGTCCCGCCCACGCTCACCGCCTTCCATGCAGGACCTCATTCCCCTCTTTCCCGAAGTCGAAGAAGCCCAGTGGGCGAAGCTCATCGAGATGGCGGCGCTCCACCGCGAATGGAACGAGAAGATCAACCTCGTCTCGCGCAAGGACATCGAGCACCTCGAACGCCACCACTACGCGCCCTGCATCGCGGCGGTGAAGTGCCTCAAGCTCATGGTCGGCGCGCGCGTCATCGACGTCGGCACCGGCGGCGGCTTCCCCGGCCTCATCCTCGCCGTCCTCTACCCGAAGGCCGACTTCACGCTCGTCGACTCGGTCGGCAAGAAGGTCATGGTCGTCGAGGACATCGTGAAGCGCCTCAAGCTGAAGAACGTCCAGGTCCTCAACGCCCGCGCCGAGACGCTCACGCACGAGCATGACTTCATCACCGGCCGCGCCGTCGCCGACCTCCGCCTCTTCGTCCACCAGACCAAGCAGCTCATCCGCCACGGCCTGAAGCATTCCCTGCCCAACGGTATCCTCTACTGGCAGGGCGGCGACCCCGCCGAGGAAAAGGCCAAGGCCGGCATCGCCCCCCATTTCAGCTACGAACTCCGCCCCCTGCTCTGGAACGACGAGAAGTTCGAGGGCAAGCGGATCGTCCTCTACCGCGCCCAGGACCTGCCGCGCTGCAAGAAGCCCGACCTCCCCACCGCCTAAGCGGCCCTTATGACCCGACCGTGCCTTGACCCGAGGCCACGGAACCGCACGGTAAGGGCGATGTCCAGTCAGCGCCTCCCATTGAATCCCGCCGGCGAGCGCCTCGAGGCCCTCCTGCGTCAGCGCATCGTCTTCCTCGACGGCGCGATGGGCACCATGATCCAGCAGCTCAAGCTGCAGGAGCAGGACTACCGCGGCACGCGCTTCGCCGACCATCCGGGCCAGCTCAAGGGCAACAACGACCTCCTCGTCGTCACCAAGCCGGAGGTCGTCCGCGACATCCACCGCGCGTACCTCGAAGCCGGCGCCGACATCCTCGAGACCAACACCTTCAACGGGACCTCGATCGCCCTCGAAGACTACCGGATGGGCCACCTCGTGCGCGAGCTCAACACCGCCGCCGTACAGGTCGCCCGCCAGGCCGTCGACGCCTTCAAGGCTGCGCACCCGGGCAAGGACGCCTTCGTCGCCGGGGCCATCGGTCCGACGAACAAGACGCTGTCGATGTCCCGCGACGTCAACGATTCCGCCAAGCGCGACGTGACGTTCGTCCAGGTACGCGACGCCTACCGCGAACAGGTCGACGCGCTCATCGACGCCGGCGCCGACCTCCTGCTCTGCGAGACGGTCTTCGACACGCTCGTCCTCAAGGCCGCCCTCTTCGCCATCGACGAGGCCTTCGCCGCCCGCGGCTTCCGCCTGCCGCTGATGATCTCCGGTACGATCACCGACGCCTCCGGCCGCACGCTCACGGGCCAAACGACCGAGGCGTTCTGGAACTCGGTCCGCCACGCCCAGCCGATCAGCATCGGCATG
>JBEGOO010000029.1:0-4537 GCA_041182045.1 Verrucomicrobiota bacterium | reverse complement strand
TCCCGCGTCGATCCGCTCGGCGGAGTCAGCACGCGTTTCTCGAACGGCGTCACGGCCGAGAGCCGCACGGACCTCCTGGGGTCGACGACGACGCGCTTCTCGAACGGCGTGACCGCGAGCTCGCGCGTGGACGCGCTCGGCCACGTGGAGACGCGTTTCTCGGATGGGACCAGCGCGACCACGCGCGTCGACGCCCTGGGTAACCGGGTGACGACCTATTCCGATGGCCGGACCGAGACCCTCCGCCCGGACCCGTTGTCGCCCGCCCGCCGCTAAACGGCGCCTTTTGACGCAACAGGGCGCTTGAAAGCGACCTGTCGCCGGCCTACTTTCCCGACCTCATCACCCCATGAAACGCTTCCTCCCTCTCCTGGTCGCCGCGCTCTGCGTCGTCTCGCTCGCCGCGGCCGAGTCCTTCACCTCCGGTCCCGGTTGGCTCGATTTCCCGGGCGGCAAGGGCCCGGGCGCCGGCAAGACCGTCGTCCTGCTGGCCGGCGACGAGGAGTATCGCTCCGAGGAGTCGATGCCGATGCTCGCCCGCCTCCTGGCCGAGCGCCATGGTTTCCATGCGGTCGTGCTCTTCTCGCATGATGCCGATGGCACCATCAACCCCAACAACGGCGCCTCCCTCGGGAAGCCCGAGGCTCTCGACGGCGCGGACGCCCTCGTGCTCGGCCTGCGTTTCCGCAAGTGGAACGAAGCCGCCCTCGCGAAGTTCGACGCCGCCGTGAAGCGCGGCGTTCCGATCGTCGCCACCCGCACCAGCACCCACGCCTTCGCCGGCATCCCGAAGGACAGCGCCTTCGCCGCCTACAACTTCAACAACAAGGGCGGTTTCGGGAAGAACGTGCTCGGCGAGACCTGGGTCAGCCACTGGGGTAACCACAAGGGCGAGGCCACCCGCACGGCGGTCGAGCCCGGCGCCGAGAAGCTGGCGATCCTCAACGGCGTCGGCACGATCCACGGCGACACCGATGTCTACGAGGCCAACCCGCCCGCCGACGCCCAGGTCCTGCTGCGTGGCATCGTCCTCAAGGACATGGATTTCAAGAGCGCGCCCAGCGAACGCGTGAAGAAGACCGCCGACAAGAAGGAGCAGGGGGTCAATTCCCCCGCCATGGCCGTGGCCTGGACCCGCGAGGTCAAGAACGCCGCCGGCACCGTCAACCGCGTGCTCACCACCACCATGGCCTCCGCCAGCGACCTCAAGGACGAGTCGCTCCGCCGCCTGCTTGTGAACGGCGTGTTCTGGGGACTCAAGCTCGACGTCCCGGCCGCCGCCGACGTCACCCCGCTCGTCGAGTGGAAGCCCAGCAAGTATTCCTTCAACCTCTACCACAAGGGGCTGAAGGCCGCCGATTTCGCCGGCGTGCTCCCCGAGCCCGCGGCCGCCCCGACGCCCCCGCCGAAGAAGCCCGCCGCGAAGTAATCCGCCCGCGCGGGTTCGACGAGGCGCCCCGACGGGGCGCCTTTTTTGTCGCTCAGGGACGGAGGCCGCGGCCGGCGAGCAGCCGCACGAACGCCTCGTTGCTGAGGATGTAGGCGCCCTGGCGCGTGCAGGCGTCGCGCACCTCGGCGTCGTCGGAGACGATGAACCAGGGCCCTTCCGACGAGCGATCCTTCGCCACCAGGTCCATCAGGTCATGGTCGGCCTTGGCGCCGGCCCGGCTGAAGGTCGCCTTGAGCCGCGGGTGCTCGATCCGCAGGTTGGAGTTCTGCCCGTCGAAGCTCGCCCAGACGAGCAACCCGGTGGCCTCGGCGGCCAGCTTCTCCATCAGGTGCACGACCTTCTGCCGGGCCGGGGGGTCGAGCAGCAGGCGCAGGTCGCCCTGCGCGTTGCGCTTCGAGCCCAGCTTCAACCCGAGGAAGGCCTGCTGGAGGCAGGCGAAGTTGTTGGCGTCGAGCCCGAGGCGCGCCGGTTCGCCTAGGGCGACGGCCCGCTCGAGCAAGGCCACCGGCCCCGACTGCTTCTGCTCGTGGTAGCGTTGATCGGCCAGCAACGAGCGGCGGCGATGGATATCGCCGCGGTAGAGGTCCGCATGGCGCGAGTCGACCAGCCCGGATTGCTCGGCCGCCGCCAAGGCCGCCTCGATGGCCCGGAGCTCCGCGTTCTCGGCGCCGTTGATCTTGGCCGAGATCCGCTCGAGGAAGGGGTCGGACGGCAGGTCGCGCCGCTCCAACTCGTAGCGGACCTTCTCGATGTGGTCCGTCACGCGCTTCTCGAGGGCGACGACGGCGGGCAGGACGCTGCCCGCCGTGCGCTGGTAGCGACGCAGCAGCTTCAGCATGTCCTCCATCTGCGGGATGGCCTGCCGGAGCGCGTGCTCCTTCGCGAGGAACGGGTCGGCGTCGCGTTGCGCCTTGCGCGCGGCCTCGACCGTCTCGGCCGTCAGGTGACGCAGGCGGGCGACCTCGTCGTCGGCCGCGCGCAGTTTGCGGGCGTCCGTGAACCAGGGGCGGAGCTCCTCGGACAGCAGCTCCTCGGCGATCTCGCGCGCCTTGCGGGCGACGTGCTCGCGGGCCTGCGCCAGCTCATCCTTGAGCCGCGCGACCTCGCCCTCGGCCATCGCGAGGCGCGATTGCAGGGCCTGGCTCGCGGCCTCCTGGCCCGCCAGCAGCAACGCCTGCGCCTCCTTGGCCTGCGCGGCGGCGGCCTCGAGCGCGGCGATCCGCGCGTCGCGCTCGGCGAGCAGGTGGGCGTGGTGGCGGCGTTCGGCGCGCAGCTCGTTCTCGCGCGCCGTCGCGAGGCGGTCGATCTCCTCCTTCAGCTTCTGCACGGCCGGGTCCTGGCTCGGCTCGGCGTCCGCCGCCTCTGCCGGCTCCGTGGCCGGGACCCCCGCCTTCAGCAGCCATTGGCGCAAGGCCTTCTTATCGGGTTCCTGCGGCTGCGCCTTGCCGCCCGCGGCGTGTTTCGTGAAGAGCTCCGCCGGGATCGCGGTCTCCTTGTCCTCGGCGCGCTCGCTCCGGAGCAGGCAGAGCAGGGCCGTGCGCGGGCCGCCCAGGAGGCCGGCGAGCTCGTCGAGGTGCGTGAGGAGCACGGTCTTGTCGAGCTTCAGCAGGGCGGGCATCCACGGCAACGCGTCGGCCACCGCCGCGAAGTCCGCCGCGAGCAGGGCATGGCGGGATTGGAACAGCCGCGGCGCGTTCCGCAGGAACGGCTTGCGATGGTTCCAGCCGCCCGGCGTCCTGCTCGCCAGCGCCAGCAAGGGGCCATCGGGGACGAAGGCCAGGTCGGCGACGAGCTGTTCCGACAGCGGTTTCCGCCACGGCTTCACCAGGTCGTTCTTGTAGGCATGTTGTCCCATGCCTCCTAGTCTGGCCGGCCCCGGGAAGCCCGCAAGGGGTCTCGGCGGCTTTCTCCGCCTAGCCCAGGTCGGCGTTGTCGATCAGGCGGGTCGTCCCGAGGTGGCCGGCTACCGCCAGGACCGTCCGACCCGGGGTCACCTGGGCCACCGGCCGCAAGGTCTCCGCGTCCACCACCTCGCAATATTGGGGGCGGAAGGCCGGTTCCGCCGACAGGCGGGCGCGGGCCGCGTCCCGGACCCGGCCGGCGTCGCGTTCCCCGGCGACGACCAGGGCCTGGGCCGCGGCGAGGGCCGCGGGGATGACGGTCGCCTTGGCGAAGTCCGCGGGCGAGAGGTACCGGTTCCGCGAGCTCATCGCCACGCCGCTGGTTTCGCGGACCGTCTCATGGGCGACGATCCGGACCGGGAAGAGCAGGTCGCGGACCATCCGGCGCAAGGCCGCGAGTTGCTGCAGGTCCTTGCGTCCGAACACCGCGCAGTCGGGCTGGACGGCGTTGAAGAGCATGGCGACCACGGTCGTGACCCCGCGGAAGTGCCCCGGCCGGAAGTCGCCGCACAGACCGCCGGTGACGAAAGTCTCCTCGACCCAGGTCGACGCCCCGGGCGCGTAGAAATCCTCGGTGGCGGGCGCGAAGACCAGGTCGGCCCCCGCGGCGGCGCTCCCGGCGCAGTCGTCGGCGAGGGTGCGCGGGTACTTGGCGAAATCCTCGTTCGGTCCGAACTGGGTCGGGTTCACGAAGATCGATACGACCACGAAGCCCGCCTCCGCCTTCGCGCGGCGCACCAGGGCGAGATGGCCCTCGTGCAGGCAACCCATCGTCGGCACGAACCCGATGCTCCGGCCCGCCTGCCGGGCACGGGCGACGGCGGCGCGAAGTTCGGGGATGGTGTGGACGACCTCCATGCGGCGAAGGTAGGCGACGGCGGCGACCTCCGCAAGGAGCAGTTCACCGCCGGTCGCATTAATACAAGGACGCCGCGCCTTTCCGTCCAATCCTTGCTTGGCAGGGCGGGGCGGAGCGGCAAAGTCGGGACTCCGATCCTATCCGCCATGCCGCACTTCCCCAACGTCCCGGTCATCCAGTTCGAAGGACCCAAGTCCAAGAACCCGTTCGCCTTCAAGCACTACAACCCGGACGAGAAGATCGGCGGGAAGAAGATGAAGGACCACATGCGCTTCGCCGCGGCCTACTGGCACGTGATGCGCAACAGCCTCTCCGACCCGTTTGGCG
>JBEGOO010000028.1:0-9376 GCA_041182045.1 Verrucomicrobiota bacterium | reverse complement strand
CGCGAGGTGCCGCGGACGCAGCGGACATGCACGGGTCGATCGCCCCCGGCGCTGAGGGTTTCGGTCTTGGCGTGGGCACCGATGCCGCCGCCCGTATTGACCAGCCAGACTTTGGACGGGTCGTCGACCTTGGCCGTGCCCGTCCACCAGTAGCGTGCTTCCAGGTGCGGGAACACGGTGGTGTCCATCGCCGGCCCATGGAGACCGTGGTTCATGAGGCTCAGCAGTTCGTTGCTGTTGGGCAGCCGCCAGTCCTGTTTGCCGGCGAGGCGTAGCGACTTCGCGTATTCCTTGGCCTTCTCCCAGGTCATCTCGCCGCCGTCCACCCTCTGCCAGACCAAGCCGGTCACGAGGTCGGTCACCGTGCCATCCTTGTTGTCCTGATAGGCAGGGGATGACCCCGTGAAGTCGGAGTCTTCCCCGAACGACTTGGTGTAACGTATGGTCTGGCCCGTATCCGGCAACCCGCCGGTCGGCGCACGTTCGGCGCCAGCGGCGAGGGTTGCGGCGAGCCAGGCGACCGCGAAGAGCAAGCGTTGCTGCATAGGCGGGGGTGCATCAAGGATAGGCATCTGGTCTGCTTCATCAAGGGTTTCCCCTAGGTGGGCCTAGGGTCGTTCCTCGAAAAAGGGGTCAGGCCGTTCGTCGCACCCCCTGTTAGTTTAAACGGCAAAAATGGGCCTCTAAACTAACACCCCCCGGTACGAACTGCCTGACCCCTTTGATGAGGCGATCGCCTATTTCTTGGCCGGAGCCGCCGGCTTCAGCGGGTGGTCCTTGAGGATCTCCTCGGCGGTGTAGAAGTTGACGCGGTCCTGGGTGGCGGCGCGGACCTTGGCGACCTGCGCGGGCGTGATGACCTTGCCGTTGTTGCCGAACGAAAGGCGGACGAAGCTGAGCACGGCGGCGGCTTCTTCGTCGTTGAGCATCCCGCCGAAGCCCATCATCGGCGGCACGCCCTTGGCCGGGTCGAAGGCCTGTCCGCTGACCGCGATCGGGCCCCAGAGGCCCTTGAGCACGATCTTGATGGCCCGCTCGTCGTCCGCGAGCCAGTCGCTGCGCGCGAGGGGCGGGTAGACGTTGGCGATGCCCTTGCCGTCGGCCTGGTGGCAGGTCGCGCAATGCGCGTCGCGGAAGTAGACCTCGCGCCCGAGCTGGAAGACCTTCTCCTCGGCGGCGGTCAGCTTGCGGACCGGCTTCGGCGAAGCGTCGGCGACCGGCTGGCCGAGCTTGGACTTGCCCGCGAGGTACTCCGCCGCGGCCGGGTTGTCGGCGAGGTCGAGCTGGCCGGCGGCCCGCAACGCGGCGACATCGTCCTTGAGCGTGTAGGTCAGGGCGTAATGCAGGACCGGCCCGACCCAGCGGTCGACCGGCTTCCGGAAGGCCTCGAGCGCGATCTTCGCGCCGTCGGCGTTGTCGAGCCAGGTGGCGGCGACGATCGCGGTCAGGCGGACGCGCGGGTGCTCGTCGCGCACGGCCTGGGTGAGGAGGGCGACGTGGTCCGGGAGCTGCCGGAAGGCGTGGCGGACGACGTCGGCGGCCGCGGCGCGCGCCTCGAACTGCCGGGCCTTGAGCAAGCGGCGGATCAGCTCGCCTTCGGGCTGGTTCTGCGCCCACGTGGCCCAGAGGGCCTCGCAGAGGTGGTGCTCATAGGCCGGGTCCTGCGGGTCGAGTCGCGCGACCCACGCCTTGACCGCGGGAAGCACCTCGGCGGCCGGGTGGGCGCGCAGTTCGCGGCGCGTGCGGTAGCGGGTGCGGTATTCGGGCTCCTTCAGGTTCTCGAGCAGCTCGGCCACGGAGGCGCCGTCGACCTTCGCCGGCTTGACCAGCGGCCGGGCGGGGTAGGTGATGCGGTAGACGCGGCCGTGCTCGTGGTCGCGGTTGGGATCGCGAGCGTTGTGCTGCATGTGGCCGATCAGCGGGTTGTGCCAATCCAGGAAGTAGAGCGACCCATCCGGGGCGAACTCGAGGTCGACCGGGCGGAAGTTGCCGTCGGTGGAGCTGAGCAGGTCGCCGTTGGCCTGGCCGACGAAGCCCGCGCCATCGTCATGCTTCTTCCCGAAGCTGATCCCCAGGAAACCGATCGTGTTGCACGTCATGAAGTCGCCCTGGTTGACGTCGGGGAAGTGGCGGGAGGACACGAATTCCGCGCCCGAGCTGGGGCGGGAGCGCTTCGGGACGAACTGCTCGACCTTCACCTGCTCGATGCCGTAGGGCATCTTCGAGGACAGCGGCAGCGACCACCAGTTCTCGCCCGGGGAGGCGTCGGAGATGAACGGCTGCTCCCAGGTATCGAACGAGAACCCCCACGGGTTCGAGATGTCCACCTGCAGTCGCTCGAGCCGGTAGGACTTCGGGTCGAAGCGCCACGCCCCGCCGTCGTTGCAGCGGCGCGGCCCGTAGGGCGTCTCGACCTGGCTGTGCAGGAAGCGCCCTTCCAGCAGGTAGAAGGCGCCCGAGGCGTCGGCGCAGTAGGCCGAGATCGCGTGGTGGGAGTCGTGCGAGTCGAACCCGTGCAGGATCAGCTCCATCCGGTCGGCCTTGCCGTCCTTGTTGTCGTCGATGAGCAGCGCGAGGTTCGGCTCCTGGGAGACGTAGACGCCCTCGGGCGCTAGCTCGAAGCCGATCGGGATGTGGAGATGGTCGGCGAAGACCGTCTGCTTGTCGGCCTTCCCGTCGCCGTCGGTGTCCTCGAGGATGATCAGCTTGTCGTCGGGCAGGGCGTCGCCGGGCCGGTAGTGCGGGTAGGTCGGCGTGGTGGCGACCCAGAGGCGACCCTTGCCGTCGAAGGACATCTGCACCGGCTTCTTGAGGTCGGGGAATTTCTCCTCCGACGCGAACAGCTCGACCTTGTAGCCGGGGGCCAGCTTCATCTTCGCGATCGCGGCCTCGCCCGACAGGAACTCGGTCGGGTTGCCGTTCTTCATGTCCGGCTTGAAGTTGGAGGGCACCGGCGGGAGCGCGGCCGTCGAGCCATCGTCGACGGTCAGGTCGCGGCGTTTCCCTTGGGCGACGTCGTGGATGAGCGTGTCGCGCAACGCCGTCATCTGGCGGCTCTTGAGCACCTCGGCCGGGTAGTTCTGCGGGCCGAAAGGGTTGTAGCGCTGACCGTGGACGTGCACCCCGTTGAGTATCGAGTAGTCGGTGTTCCAGAAATAGTCCTTCAGCTTCACCGCCGCGTTCACCAGGGACTCGTCGGCCTTCGCCGCGCGGGGCGCCGGGCCGTAGAGGCCGTCGGCCAGCAGCTTGGCCATCGCGCGATAGCCGAGATCCGTCGGCGCGAACCCGTTGATCGTGTAGGGCGTCTTCGCCTGGCCGTAGGCGGCGAGGGTGGGGTGAAAGAGGTCGATGAAGGTGAGGCCGTGTTTCCGGGCCACGCGTTCCATGGCGGCGGCGTAGAGCTCCAGGTTGGCGTTCTCCGCCTTGCCGTCCGGGAGGTCGCGCTTGGCCGAGAGGTCCTCGAAGGCGATGGGCGAGACCAGCACCAGACGAGGGGCGGCCTGGCCGTTGTAGGCTTTGGACAGCGTGTGCACGACGAACGCGTCGACCTCGGCCTCGTAGTTCGCGACGCGGCCCGGACCGTCGAAGGACTCGTTGTAGCCGAAGAACGCCACGATCGTGTCGGCCCGCAGGTGGCGGAGCCACTGGTCCGGCGTGGAGAAGAAGCCCTTGCCGTTGTGCTGGGCGTACTCTGGGTGGAACTTCTCGCCGCCCGGGAAGGCCCATTGGCTCGGGCGCGCCGGATGCGGGCGGAACGCCGGCGTGTCGCCCGACCGGCCCATGTTCCGGACGACCAGGGCCTGGTCCGGGAAGCGCAGGTGCAGCTCGGTCTCGAGGCGACCATAGTAGTTGTCGCGCTCGGCGAAGCCGTTGCCGATGAACACCACGCGTTCGCCGGCCGCGGGCGGGGCGACGGCCTGCGAGCGGGCGGTCGTCGCGGCGGGCGGCAACTCCGCCGGCGCGTGCGGCGTGGGCGAGCCCTTGCTGTGGTCGGGCCACTTGGAGGCGTCGGCCTTGTCCTCGCGGGTCTTGATCAACTCGAACCCGCGCGGGGCGGGCTGGGCGGGCAGCAGGCTCGTCGCGATCAAGAAGGCGAGCAGTCGGGAAAGCGGGCGCATGGGAATCGGCATCTTTGCCCGCCCGTCCGTGAAATCCAGCCCGACCTGCGGGCGCCGGCCTTCATTTTCCGGCGATTAGGTCGGGCGAAGCGCGACGCGGTTCAGCGGCCCGCCGGCTTGAGCAGGTGCGCCGGGTCCTTGGACCAAGCGTCGAGTTGTTTCGGGTCCAGCTTGGCCTGCAGGATGAACGGCGGCAGGCCGCGGCCATCGGGATGGTTCGGGTGCGTCGAGCCCGGGGCGAGGAGCCAATGCCCGTAGGTCACCGCGAGCACCTGGCCGTCGGGCAGCAATTCCACGCCGGTGTAGCCGCAGTCGCCGATGTTGTTGTTCGTCGAGTTCCCGTAGTTGCGGCGGAGCCGTACGCGATACTGGCCCTCGCGCCCCGCCTCGAGGTCCGCGAACGTGCCCATCCAGGCCACCCAATCCCCGTGCGTCGGGTTGCCGACGTGCAAGGGGCTGTAATCGCGCATGAAGACCAGCGTCCGGCCATCCGGGAGGTTCACCGACTCGTGCCGGTGGCCGGTCAGCGCACCCGGCAGCTCGCGTGGGTCCGTCCAGGTGAGACCCGCGTCGTCGGAGAAGGCCACCATCGCGTTCGTGAGACGTTTCTCAGGGCGGAAGAGCAGGGCGATCCGCTTGCCATCTGGGCGTGTCACCAGGCCCGCCTCGCAGAGACCCGCGGCGTTCGCCTTGGTCCGTCCGGCCGGCGTCGCGAAATCCATCCGCCGCAGGTTCTCGAAACGCAGCGCCGGCGCGCCGCCGCCCGCGGTGTCCGCGCGCAGGTCGACCGTCCAGTTGTCGAACGCGAAGTCATGGAAGACGCCGCGCCAGCCGGGTGCGGCGCCGGGCACGGGCCAGAGCGAGGCGAGCGCCACGATGATGCCCTTCGGGCCTTCGAGTTTCCACTGCTGGCGGGCCGACCAGGTGTCGCCATGGTCGTCGCTCCACATCCATTCGAGCGTGTTCTTCCGAGGCTGGCAGGTGACCAGCAGGACGCGTTCACGGCTGGCCGGTAGGTCGAGCCGGTAGAGCACGGGTGTCTCCTCCACGCGCTGCCCCGAGGGCGGGAGGGCGGTCCAGGTCCGGCCGGCGTCGATGCTGCGACGGAAGATCAGGTTGCCGCGGCCGTGGCCGTCCGGGTAGGCCACGAGCAAGGTCTGGCCGTCGCGGAACAGCACCGTGGACGGGTGGCCGAGGTAGGTGGCGCGGCGCTCGACCGTGGTGAAGAGGCCGTCCTCGTGGGCGAGGTCGACCTGCGGGATCGAGAAATCCCGGCGGGGTTCCTGGGCGGAGGCGGGGCCGGCGAACAAGCCAAGGACGACGAAGGCGACGAGGCGCATGGGGCCATCGTCGCCTTCGGGGGCGTCCTGCCAAGCGGGAAACCCGCGTCAGGCTTGCTGGAGCGACGCCATGTCGATGACGAAGCGGTAGCGGACGTCCTGCTTGATCATACGGTCCCAGGCCTCGTTGATCCGCTGGATCGGGATCAACTCGATGTCCGAGACGATCCCGTGCTTGGCGCAGAACTCGAGCATCTCCTGGGTCTCGGCGATGCCGCCGATGCCGGAACCGTTGAGGTTGCGGCGCGGCATGATCACGCTGAAGGCGTGGACCTCGAGGGGCTTCTCCGGCACGCCGACCAGCGTCAGGGTGCCGTCGAGCTTGAGCAGCGCGAGGTAGGCGTTGAGGTCGTGCTTCGCCGACACGCAGTCCAGGACGAAGTCGAGCGAGCCGGCGTGCTTCGCCATCGCGGCCGCGTCGGTCGAGACGACGACCTCGTGCGCCCCGAGGCGGAGACCGTCGGCGACCTTGGCCGGGGAGGTCGTGAAGAGGACGACGTGGGCGCCGAAGGCGCGGGCGAACTTCACGCCCATGTGGCCGAGGCCGCCGAGACCGACGATGCCGACCTTGTGGCCGGGGCCGATCTTGCGCTGGCGCAGGGGGGAGTAGGTGGTGATGCCGGCGCAGAGCAGCGGGGCGGTCGCCGCGAGGTCGAGGCCGCCGGGGACGCGCAGCGTGAAGGCCTCGTCGACGACGATGCCCGACGAGTACCCGCCGAAGGTGTGGCCGCCGAGGTGCTTGTCCGGGCTGTTGTAGGTGAAGGTCGCGCCGTGCTGGCAGTATTGCTCGAGGCCCTGGCGGCAGGTCGGGCAGGTGCGGCAGGAGTCGACCATGCAACCCGTGGCGCCGATGTCGCCGACCTTCACCTTGGTGACCTGGGCGCCGACCTTGGTCACGCGACCAACGATCTCATGGCCCGGCACGCAGGGATACTGGGAGCCCGGCCATTCGCCGCGGGCGGTGTGGACGTCGGAATGGCAGACGCCGCAGAAGAGGATCTCCATCTCGACGTCGGTCGGGCCGGGGGCGCGGCGGGCGATCGTCAGCGGGGCGAGGGGGTTCGTGGCGGCGGTGTTGCCGTAGGCGCGGGCGGAGGTGGTCATGGGAAGGAGACGCTTACCGATAACGGGAAGGGGTGCGCACGCAAGTCGAGGGCAGGGGTTGCGACACGCGACCTCAACGCAACGCACCCGCGAGCGGCTTGCCTTCGGCGTCCAGCAGCTGGAACTCGTGCACGCCGAACTTCGTGCCGTCGACGTAGGTCCAGACGACTTTCTTGTCGCGGGTGATCTCGACGAGCTTGGGGCGGGGCGCCCGGGCGTCGTAGTTGCTGAAGACGATGTTCCCGTTCGGCAGCCAGGCCAGCGCGGTGGTCCGCGTCAGCGGGGCGTCGGCCAGCTCGCCCTGGTTGAGTTCCCAGACGACCTTGCCGGCCTCGTCGACCTCCACGAGCTGGTTGCCGATGGTCAGGCTGATGAGCGTGTGGCCCGCCGCGTTGCGCAGCGCGCAGAAGGTGCGGTTGTCCAGCTTGGAGGCCGGGGCCTTATACTCCCAGACAACCTTGCCGGTGGCGTCGAGCTCGCGGACGAGCCGGTCCTGCGGCACGAGGTAGTGGCCGTCGGGCAGCTTGCGCGCCATGCGGCTCTGGATGTGCGGGTTCTTGGCCGAGCATTGCAGCGGGATCTCGACCTGGATGCGGCCGGCGGCGTCGACCTCGAGCAGGCGCGGGTGGTCGCCCGCCTCCGTGAGCATCGTGCGCCCGTCGGGCAGGCGCTGGGCGGTGTTCACCTCGGCCTGGGTGCCCTTGTATTCGAAGACCACCTTGAGGTCGCGCGTCACCTCGACGACGGCGCCGCCGGGGTAGGCGTCCGACTTATGCAAGGTGAGCAGCACGTTGCCGTTCGGGAGGACACACCCGTCGCGGGTCTCCGCGGGGTATTTCCAGACGACCTTGCCGTCGGCGTCGACGATCTGCGTGGCGCCACCGAGCATCAGGAAGGACCGCTTGACGGGCGGTTCGGCCGCGACGGCGAAGAGGGCGGAGGCGAGCAGGAGCAGGCAGGTGCGCGTCATGGGGAGGCGGCGAACTTAATCCTCCCGGGCCCGCTGGACAGATTATTCGCCCGGCTTTAGCCCGGCGATGGTAAGGTCGCGGATCTCGGCGCTCCGCGCACCGGCGAGCCAGCTCCGTCGCTTGGCCGTCGCGAAGTACGGGTCCCGGGCGCGCAGCTCGCGCCCGTCGATGACGCAGGCCATCTCGTCGCCGGACCACTCCACGCGCAGGTGGTGCCATTCGCCGGGCTTCGCCGTGTAGTCGAGCTTCGCCACGGTCCGGGAGGTCTTCCCGGAATCCTCCTGGATGACCACCGCGCCGCCGAGCACGAGGACGCGGCCGATGTGGCGGGTCGAATCGCAACCGACGTAGAAAGCGCCGGCCTGGGCCTGCTTGAAGTCGAGTTCGATGACCGCGGTCGGGAGCGGGACTACGTGGTGGAGCACGGCGACGTGCTTCTCCGCGGGGAGCTCCGTCATCCGCAGGATGCCGTCGGCCGGCGCCCAGGTGCCCTTCGCCGTCGACCACTCCGGGCCGAGCGGGCCTTGGAAGGCGGGGGCCGTCACCACGGGGAGCGCGCCGAGCCCCAGCGGGGAGGAGGTGGTCCGCGGGTTGGCGCAACCGAAGAGCAGCAGGGCGGGGAGGGCGAGCAGGGTGGGGCGCATGGCGATGCCCTGTAGACTGCCGGCTTCGCGGCGGGTTCCGCGCCGACTCCCGGGTTGTCAGCGGGACGGAGGGGAGCATAGTTCGCCCATCCCCGCCCCATGAAGCCCTTGCGTCTGCTCGCCTGCCTGCTCGCCTCCGCCGTCCTCGCCGTCGCCCAATCCGCCGAAGCCCTCGCGGGCAAGCGCGTCCTCGTGCTGGGCGACAGCATCACCCAAGGCGGCACGTACGTTTCGTTCATGGACTACTTCCTCCAGAAGTCGCGTCCGCAGCTGCGCTTCGAGCTCTACCCCCTCGGGCTGTCCAGCGAGACCCTCTCCGGGCTCAGCGAGGCGGGCCACGCCGGCGGCAAGTTCCCGCGTCCGTGCCTCTTCGAGCGGCTTGGCCGGACCTTGGAAACGGTGAAGCCGGAGGTGGTCTTCGCGTGCTACGGCATCAACGACGGCATCTATCAACCGCTTGACGAGGCCCGCTTCAAGGCCTTCCAGACCGGCGTGAACCAGCTGCTCGACCGGTGCCAGGCGGCCGGCGTGAAGCAGGTGTTCCTCGTCACCCCGCCGATCTACGACTTCGCCGCCAAGGCGGGCGAATTCAATTACGACTCCGTGATGACGGCCTACGCCGCCTGGGAGATGCAGCTGAAGCGCCCCGGCCTCACGGTCATCGACCTGCACACCGCGATGCGGAAAGCCCGCGACGCGCGCGCCGAGATCTTCTCGCGCGACCGCATCCATCCGGGCGACGACGGCCACCTGCTGATGGCGCGGACGATCCTCGCCGGCGCCGGCGTGCCGACGCCCGAAGTCACGGCCAAGGAAGCCATGGCCGATCCGCTCTTCAAGGCCGTGGATCAGCTCCGCAAGCTCCGCGCCGCCCGGTGGATGGCCCACGTCGGTTATACCCGCGAGAAGGTCGTGGCTCCGACCTCGTTGGGCGACGCCGCGGAGCAGGTCGCGAAGCTCCAGGCCAAGGTCGACGAACTCCGCCGCGCGAAGTGAGGGCCCGGTCGGTCCGGCCTATTTGTCGGTGTCGACGGTCTTGCCCTTCGCCTTGGCCTTGGCGCCGGGCGTGTTGACCTTCTTCACGAGCGCGATCGGCGCGTCGTTCGTCTGCGCGGGGCCGGGCGTGCTGCGGCCTTGGGCGATGGTCGCCTCGAGGGCGGCGCGCAGCTTGGCCGCGCGTTCCGGCTCGGCCGCGAGGA
>JBEGOO010000027.1:0-13331 GCA_041182045.1 Verrucomicrobiota bacterium | reverse complement strand
GTCTCGATCCAGATGTCGATGGTGTCGGCCAGCACGAAGCGCGGGGCCGTCAGCTGGTCGAGCACGCGCAGCTGGAGGTCGGGCCGGATGTTGCCGAGCATCACGAACGGCGTCGCGCGGTGCGCGTCGGGCAGCGTCGGCTTGAACTGCTCGAAGACGTTCAGCTGCAGGTCCTCGGTGTCGCGGCGGTTGTAGTTCTCGTGGTAGCGGCCGCGCCAGGCGAACGTGCGGCCGGACGGGTCGGTCGCGAGGCCGTCGAGGTCGACGCCGCGCTTGGCGAGCTTGGCGCGGTCGCGGTCGCGGAAGTCGTGGCCGACGACCCCGACGATGCGCGGGGGCGCGAAGTAGCTCGCGGCGAGGCACGCGTAGGCGGCGCTGCCGCCGAGGATGCGTTCGCCGGATCCGTGCGGCGTGATGATGCTGTCGTAGGCGACGGAGCCGACGACCAGGACGGGGTCGGCGACGCGGCCGGAGGCCTTGATGCGGGTGGGGGAGGTCATGCGAAAAGTTCGGGGCGGGCGGCCTGGAGGCGGTGGAGGGCGAGGAAGGCGAGCGCGTGCGTGGCGGGGTCGGCGGCGGCGGCGCGGAGCGCCTCGCGCGGGGCGACGAGGAGCACCTCGAGCTCCTCGTGCTCGTCGGGCGCGGGCGTCGCGCCGAGGTGCACGCCGTCGAGCAGCACGAAGTGCGCGCGGTTGGCTTGGATCGCGGGATTCGGCGCGACGGTGCCGAGCAGCGTGGCGCGCCCGCCGGCGTAGCCCGTCTCCTCGGCGGTCTCGCGCGCGGCGGCGACGCGCGGGTCCTCACCCGCCTCGATCACGCCGCCGGGCGGCTCGACGGAGAGCGCGCGCGTGCCGAAGCGATGCTGGCGGACGAGCACGAGGCGCCCGTCCGCGGTGACCGGGAGCGCGAGCACCCAGTCGTTGGCGCGGAGCACAAAGAAATCACCCTCCCGGTGGTCGAGAGGGTGATGGCAGTGTTCCTTGTAAACCCGGAAAACCCTGCAGTCGGCGTGGAGCGCTTCGTGCTGGACGAGCCAGCGGGCGGGCGCCGACATGCTGCGAGGCTTACTTGATTTTCAGCTTCTGGCCGATCTGCATCTTGTTCGCGTTCACGCCAGGATTGAGGTCCTGGATGACCTTGAGCGAGATGCCGGCTTTCTTGGCGATGCCGCCGAGGGTGTCGCCCTTGGCGACGACGTATTCACCGGCGCCGGCGACGGCACCCTTGCCATCGGCGGACTTGCCGTTGTTGCCGTTGCTGGCGACGACGGGCTTCTTCACCGCGGCCTGGAGGGCGGCGATGGCGTCCTGCGTCAGCTTGTTGTTCTCGGCGATGCCGGTCTTGATCGAGTTGATCTCGGTGCCGAGGGCGGCGAGCTCGGTCGCGGCGGCCTTGCTCTGGAGGTCGGCCTGCACCTGGGCGGCGGCGGCCTTCGCGTCGCCGGCGGCGAGGGAGGCGGTTTCGGCGGCGGACTTGGCCTTGAGACCAAGGACGAGGCCGGCGGCGCCGAGAGCGAAACCGATGATGCCCACGATGAGCGGGAGCTTCGATTCGGAAGAGGAGGAGGAGATGCTGTCGTTTTCCATGTGGTGAGGTGTTTTGCGGGTGGGAACAGTTGGAGATTAGCGGATTGACACGGACGGCAATACAAAATCAGCGTGTTTCTCGGGTTTCGGGCAGTATCTCAATTGGTAGAGTCCCTGCTTTGGGAGCAGGGTGTTGCAGGTTCAAGTCCTGTCTGCCCGACCACCCGCCGGGGGTGGTGCGGACGCCGCTCGCCCGATCAAGCGTAGGCCAGGGTCCGTCCGTCCTTGATCACCGTCACGTGGTTGGACCGGTCCGGGCGGGTCGAGGCCTCGGTCCGTCCCACGACCTGGGCGGCGATGCCGAGCTCGGCGGCCAAGGCCAGCGCCACCGGGACATCGGCCGGGTCCAGGAAGACCTCCAGGCGGTGCCCCATGTTGTAAACCTTGTGCATTTCCTCGGGTTCCGTGCCGCTGACCCGGGCGATCTCGGCGAAGACCGGGGGGGTCGGGAAGAGGTTGTCCTTGATGAAATGGACCCCGGAGCCGAAGCGGCGGCACTTGGTCTGGCCGCCCCCCGAGCAGTGGACCATGCCGCGCACCTTGGCGACCCCGAGGGCGGCCAGCAGGCGGATGACGTAGGGGGCGTAGGTCCGGGTGGGGGAGAGGAGGGCCTGGCCGACGGTCAGACGGGAGCCGGGGAGGGGGTCGGCCAGCCGGTGGGGGCCGCAGTAGGCGAGGTCGGCGGGGGTCGCCTTGTCGAAGGTCTCGGGGTACTTCTCGGCGTAGTACTTGGACAGAAGCTCATGGCGGGCGCTGGTCAGCCCGTTGGAGCCGATGCCGCTGTTCTCGGCGGTCTCGTACTTCGCCTGGCCGAAGGAGGCCAGACCCACGATCGCCAAGCCCGGGCCGACGCGCGCGGCGTCGACGACCGCGGCGCGGTCGAGGATGGCGGTCGCGGTGGAGTCGACGGTCAAGGTCGGGGTCAGGTCGCCGACGTCGGCGGTCTCGCCGCCGCCCGAGGCGATGCCGAAGCCCTGGGCGCGCAGCATCGCGAGGACTTCCTCGGTGCCTTCGATGAGCTCGGCGAGGATGGCGCCGGGGATGGCGCGCGCGTTGCGGTTGATGGTCGAGGAGAGGATGACGCCCTTCGTGACGCCCACGCAGAGCAGGTCGTCGATGTTCATCACGATGCTGTCCTGCGCGATGCCGCGGAAGACGGCGGCGTCGCCGGTCTCCTTCCACCAGAGGTACGCGAGCAAGGCCTTGGTGCCGGAGCCGTCGGAATGCGTGACGACGCAGCGGGCGGGGTCGCCGGTGAGGCGGTCCTCGACGATCTTGCAGAAGGCGAGCGGGAAGAGCCCGCGGTCCAGCTTGTCGACGGCGGCGTGCACGTCGCCCTTGGAGGCGGAGACCCCGCGCGCCGCGTATCGGCCGGTATCGGGGGAGGGCTTGCTTTCGGACGCCATGACGCTTGCGTGCTTATCCCCGCCCGCACGGGTGGGT
Organism: Verrucomicrobiota bacterium; assembly: GCA_041182045.1. Taxonomy (GTDB): domain Bacteria; phylum Verrucomicrobiota; class Verrucomicrobiia; order Opitutales; family UBA953; genus UBA953. Next base: position 10,302 of record JBEGOO010000027.1, on the reverse strand, counting down.
CAACGCCCTTCTCCCTCATGCGCCGTTTCCTCGGATCTCGCCCCGCGTTGGGCCGCTGGGCCATCGGCTTGCTGGCGCTGGCCTTGGTCGCCACCGGCCTACTCCTCTGGTCGCGCTGGCAGGAGGGTCTCCGCTGGAAGCTCGCCGCGGAGATGCGCCGCGCCTTCGACGCCCGCGACGTCGCCGCGATGGAGCGGCTCTACGATTGGACCGAGGTCGACGCCGCGACCCGGGCCCGCGTCCGGCAGATCATCCTGCAGGAGTTCGAGTTGCCCGTGGCCGAGGTGGTCCCGCAGCGCACGCCGCCGCCGGACCTCTCCGCCTTGTTCGATTTCCGGCCCAACCTGCCGCCGGTCGGCGTCATCCGCGTCATCCACGACACGCCGGACCGCCTTTCCTCCGAGTTCCTCGTCGGAAAAGCGGGTTTCGCCGAGTATCGGCTGGTCATCCTGGTCCCGGTGAAGTGACCGATTCTTGACAGCCGGGCCGGCGCCCGCACGTTTTCACCTTCCTTATGGCCGACAAGAACGACAAGCGTCCCGAAAGCGTCCCCGGTAAGTTCTACGTGGATTCGCAGTGCATCGACTGCGACCTCTGCCGCGAGACCGCGCCGAAGAACTTCACCCGTCAGGATGACGGCGGCTACTCCTACGTCTACGCGCAGCCGACCACCCCCGAGGAGGTCGAGAAGTGCCAGGAAGCCCTCGAAGGCTGCCCGGTCGACGCCATCGGCAAGGACGGCGAATAAGCGCCCGCGCCGCGCCCTCCCCGAGCCCCGGACTTCCGGGGCTTTTTGTTTGGTACGCTCGCCCGCTTCGCCTAAGCTGCCCGCATGGGTGTGAAGATCTCCTGCGATTACCTCGGTGACCTCCGCGTGCGCGCGACGCACGGGCCTTCCGGCGTCGAGCTCGTCACCGACGCGCCGGTCGACAACCAGGGCAAGGGCGAGTCGTTCTCGCCGACCGACCTCACGGCGACCTCGCTCGCCGCGTGCATCCTGACGATCCTCGGCATCCAGGCGCGCGGCCTCGGCCTCGATTTCCGCGGGATGCGCATCGAGGTCGAGAAGCACATGACCGCGCAGCCGCCGCGTCGCATCGCGAGGCTCGACGTCGCCATCCGCATGCCCGCCGGCATCGCGGAGGAACTGCGCCCGCGACTCATGCGCGCCGCCGAGGCGTGCCCCGTGAAGCAGTCGCTGCATCCCGACACCGAGATCGCGCTGGTCTGGGAGTGGTAGTCCGTGGAGGTGGCGTTTAGGGAATGGCGGTCAGCGGTCGGGGTGTCGCCGTGGCGCGTTTCACGGGTTGCCAACTTTCCCGCCTCGGCCAAGCTGGCGAGCATGGAGCCACCCCCGTTGCCGCGTCGCGTCCTGCCGTGGGTGGCCGGGGCGGCGGGATGGTTCGCGGTGCCCTACTGGACGCTGGGCGGCCACGCGGCCTTGGCCTACGGCTTGTCCGCGTGGTTCCGTCTTGGCTGGCACCCCGAACTGCTCGGCTGGTTCGGCATGGCCCTGCTCTTGGTCGGCCAGTCGGTGGGTTATGTGCTCGCCGTTTGGTTCGCGACGATCCGTCGCCCGCTGGGCCTTTGGCTGAGGGTCGTCAGCGGATCGCTCATTTTGACCAATCTCGCTTGGATGTTTTCGACCGTCCCATGGCCGAAGGGCCCGGACGCCTGGGTCAGCAGTGTGCTGCTTTTGGCGCCCCTGCCGGTCTGGATTTTTATTTTGGTCCGCCGCGAGCGGGCGTGACCAGCTTGGGCGAGGGGCTTGGCCGCGGATAAAGGAGCGGCGATCCAAAGGGTCGCCCGGCCAACAAAAAGCCCCCGAGGTCCGGGGGCTTTCGTCGGGTCTGGCGCCTGGGCTCAGTGCGAGCAACCGCAACCGCCGGAGCCGCAGCCACCTTGCTTCTCGGCCGCCGGCTTCTCGGACGAGCAGCAGCCTTCACCGGAACCTTCGGAGGAGCAGCAACCGCCTTCGCCGCCTTCGGAGGAGCAGCAGCCACCCTCGGATTCGCCGGAGCCGCAGCCGCCGCCACCGCAGCAACCGCCCGACTGGTGTGGGTGGCCGTGCGCGAGCTCGGTCGGCTCGGCGGCGCGCACCGCGACGACTTTGACGTCGAAGTGCAGGGTCTTGCCGGCGAGCTCGTGGTTGCCGTCGAGGACGGCTTCCTGGCCTTCGATGGCCTTGATCGTGAGGGTGCGCATGCCGTGGTTGGTGTCGGCGCGGAAGCGCATGCCGGGCTGGACCGCGTGGCCGCCGAAGGCGTCCAGGGGGACGCGCTGCAGGAGCTTGTCGCTGTACTCGCCGTAGCCGAGGGCGGGCGGGACGGTGACGGTCTTGGTGTCGCCGGCGCCGAGGCCGAGGAGGCCCTGCTCCAGGCCCGGGATGATGTTCTGGAAGCCCTGGAGGTACTCCAGCGGGCCCCGGCCATCGGAGGCGTCGAGGATGTTACCCTGGTCGTCCTTCAGGGTGTATTCGATGCTGACGACGGTGTCTTGGGCTACGCGCATGGTGTTGAAGGAGGTGGAAGTTAGGCCCTTTCCCGGCCCATGCAAGGCGACAAGGCATCTAAACCTTGACCCCGCCCGCGGGCTTGGTTTCCCTCGACCTCCCTGCTGTTTGGGGCCGTAGCTCAGTTGGTAGAGCGCGTCGTTCGCAATGACGAGGCCGTGAGTTCGAACCTCATCGGCTCCACCAGCAGGGAACGTCGGCCTAGTCGGCCGAGCCTTCGAGGCGCCGGATGCGCGCGTTCGCCGGGGCGATCTCGGGCAAGGCCTCGCGGCTGGCGGCGCCGCCGAGCTCGCGGACGCGCTCGCCCTGGGGCCGGATGCGGCTCTCGTAGCTGCCGATCGCCGCGTCGAGGCCTTCCGAGGCCGCGAGCAGGCCCTTGCGGACCTTGCCGAAGTGCTCGGCGAACTTCATGAGGCGATCGTAGAGCTCCGTCGCCTCCGCGGCGATCCGGCCGGCGTTCTCGGCCTGCACGTGCTGCTGCCAGGTGAGGTTGATCGCGCCCAGGAAGCTGATGAGCGTCGCGGGCGTCGCGATGAGGATGCCTTCGCGGCCGGCGGCCATGATCAGGTCGTTGTCGCCTTCCAACGCGGTGCTCAGGAGCGATTCGGCGGGCAGGAAGAGCACGACCTTGTCGAACGGCTGGACGCCCAGCTTCTGCAGCGTCGCGGGGTAGTCCTTCGCGGCGAGGTCGCGGATGGTCTTCTTCAGCTTCGCGGCGTGGGCGGCCACGAGTTCGCGGCGGTTGGGCGCGGCCTGGTCGGCGATGGCGACGTCGAACTCGGGCACCTTGGAGTCGATGATGAGGCAGCGGTTCCCCGGCAGCTTCACGATCAGGTCGGGGCGCGCGTCGTCCTGCGAGACCTGCTCGGCGAAATCGCAGTGCGGGCTGAGGCCGGCGGCCTCGACGACGTTGCGCAGCGTCTGCTCGCCCCACTTGCCGCGGTGCTGGGCCGACTTCAGCACGGAGGTGAAGTCGCTCGTGCTGGTCGCGAGCGCGGCCGTGGTCTCGGTGATGCGGGCCATCTGCTCCTTCACCTGGGTGAGCGACTGGTCCTGCGCGCTCAGGCCTTGCTGCATCGCCTTGCGGTAGTTCTCGAGGGCCGCGTTCACCTGCGTGATCAGCGGCTCGACCTTGTTCGCGACCTCCTTGGTCACGTCCGGTGCCATGCCTTTGAGGACGTCGGCGCTGGTCTTCTCGAAGGTCAGGCGCAGGTCGGCGAGGGCCTTGGTGTAGCGCGCCTCGGCGTCGGCGAGCGCCTTGTGGTGGTCGCCGCGGAGCTGCGCGACGGCCCGTTCGTGCGCCTGCGCGGCCTCGGTGAGCTGTTGCTGGGCGGAGAGCCGGGCGGCCTCGGCGGCGGAAGCCCGCGTGAGCGCGTCGGTCTTGGCGGCGCGCTCGCGTTCGGCGGCGGCGTGCGTCTCGGCGAGCTGTCGGCGCGTCTCCTCGAGGAGGGCGGCGGTGGCCTGGTCGGCGGCGCCGGCCGCGGCGTCCGGCTTGCGGCCGAAGGCGACGTAGGCGAGCAGGCCGAGGACGGCGAGCAGGAGGAGGGGCGTGACGTATTCCATGGGACGGGTGCGGGCTCACTCTGCCCGCCGTGGCGCCGACCGCAACCTCGGGCGCTCAGCCGCGCGGGTCGTTCTCGATCGCGATCGCGTTGCCGCTTTCCCAGGCGGCCTCGTAGGCCGCGACGTATTCGGCGTCGGTGGAGGCGGGGGCGGAGGGTTCGCCGCCCAGCCCGGCCAGGAAGCCGTAGCGGACCGCGTGCGCGACGCGGCGGCGGCGCGGCGTCATCCGGGTGTCCACCCATTCGGAGGCCCGGCGAGACGACTCATCCGGGATCTGGGACTTCACGGAATGGCCGACCAGCCAGGCGACCACCCCGGCGTGCGCGAGGTCGCTGATCCGGCGCACCGAAGGGATGGGGGCGCGGTCGCCGGCCATGCCTTGGGCGAACTGGCGCTGGATCTCGAGTTTCAGGATGACGCGCCAGCGTTCCTCGGTCGTCAGCAGCCCGAAATCGAAGTCCGGGTCGTCGGCCGCGGTATCCCGCAGTTCGGCCCGGGCGTACGAACGCCACTTTTCGAGCCAGGTGGCCCATTCATCGGTCCCGCGCAGCGGGGGTTTGCCGAGCCATTCAGGAATATCGTCGCGCATACGGGGCAATGGCACCCATCAGGCCAAAACCGCGGCCAAAGACAAGCCATAAGGTGAAACTATGTTCACTAGTTCTTGCCAAATGCGTGCGGCCGCCAATTTCTTCCGATTATTGGTCAAAAAAGGGTAAAAACATCCGAAACGAATCGAACAATTCCGAATCCCCGGTGTTATCCCAACATCCCCCCCCTCCAGTGACTTGCTCCCTTTCGACCCCTCGTGCGCCGCGGGCCCTGCTCCCCGTTTGCTGCCTCACCTTCGCCGGCCTGCTCCTGCCCCTGACCTTCCTCGGCCAGACCGCGGCTCCGGCGGCTCCGGTCGCTCCCGCGACCCCGGCCGCCCCGGTCGTCGTCGCCGCGCCCGTCGCGGTGCCGGTGCCCGGCCTCGCCGGCTCCGACAAAGTCGGCCCGGTCCTGCTCCGCGATGAGACCGTCGCCCAGGTGATCGAGCTCCTCCAGCGCTGGACGGGCAAGACCGTCCTCCGCCCGCAGGCCCTCCCGGCCAACCTCTACACCCTCTCGCTCCCGGCCACCGCCACGCGCGACGAGGCGCTCCTCGCCATCGAGACGTTGCTCAGCCTCAACGGCGTCGCCGTCATCCAGCAGGGCGACAAGTTCCTGAAGGTCGTCCCGAACCTCGCCGCCAAGGCCGAGTCGCCCACCCTCCTCAGCGGCAGCACGCTGACCCTCCCGCCCAGCGGCCGCGTCGCCTCGAAGATCTTCACCCTCCGCCACGCCAACGGCCAGGAAGTCGTCCAGCAGATCGCCGGCATGCTCAACACCACGCTGGCCACGCCGCCCGTGTTCTTCAGCCGCAACAACGCGGTGCTCGTCACGGACTCGATCACCAACCTCCAGAAGATCGAGACGCTCCTCGCCCAGCTCGACAAGCCGCAGCTCGACGTGATCGTGACCAAGATCTACTCGCTCAAGCACGCGATGGCCGCGGACCTGGTCAACAAGCTGACCGCGCTCCTGCGCACCCCGGCCGCCGCCGGCGCCTCGCCGTTCCGCCTCAGCACCGGCACGAGCTTCACCGCCGACGAGCGCACCAACCGCGTCATCCTGATGGGCTCGTCCGACCAGCACGAGTTCTTCGACAAGCTCATCGAGCAGCTCGACGCCAACTCCGACCCGAACACCAAGACCGACGTCGTCTTCCTCCGCCACGCCAACGCCGCCGAGGTCGCCACGCTCATCACGCAGCTGATCACCGGCCAGACCACCGCCGCCACGCGCGCCGGCAACAAGACCACCGCGGGCGCCGCCCGCGTGACGACCCCGGCCCCCGCCCCCGCCGCCCCGGGCGCCGCCGCCGCCGCGGGTTCGCAGCAGAACGGCGCGGATGAGTTCAGCAACATGGTCACCGTCATCCCGGACGTGCGCAGCAACTCCGTCGTGGTGTCCGGCACCAAGGACGACCTGCGCCTCCTCCATGAGCTGATCGACAAGGTCGACATCGTCCTCCCGCAGGTCCGCGTCGAGGTCGTCATCGCCGAGGTCACCCTCTCCGACAACGACGAGAACGGCTTCACCGCCCTCGGCGCCACCGTCAACAACGGCCGCCTCGTCTCCGTCAACGGCTCGATCGTCGGCGGCTCCGTCGCCGGCACGGGTGGCGTCGGCCAGGCCCTCGTCACCACCGACGGCAACCTGACCGGCCTCATCAGCCTCAACACCTCGCCGCGCAAGAACGACACGAAGATCCTCTCCGTGCCGGCCGTGACCACCACCCACAACAAGGAAGCCACCATCTTCGTCGGCGAGTCCCGCCCGGTCATCACCGGTTCCAGCACCGCGGCCACCACCGGCCAGGTGACCTCCACCGTCTCGCAGCGCGACATCGGCATCAACCTCAAGGTGCTGCCCCTCATCGGCAAGGATGGCTCCGTCCAGCTGCAGGTCTCGCAGTCCGTCGAGGACATCCTCGGCGAGGTCACCCTCGACGGCAACCAGCAGCCCATCATCGGCCGGCGCACCACCGACTCCTTCGTGAGCGCGCGCAGCGGCGAGGTCGTCGTCCTCGGCGGTCTCCAGCGCCGCCAGCAGACCAAGCAGACCAACCGCCTCGGCCCGATCCCCTTCCTCGGCGACCTGCTCGGCAGCTCCAAGGACCAGGACACCCGCACCGAGCTCGTCATCTTCCTCCGCCCGTACGTCCTCAACAACTCCGCCGTGGACAACCTCGACGCGCTCAGCCGCGTCGACGCCTCCCCGATGAAGGAGGACGTCCGCAAGGTCGTCGACAAGGTCGTCCCGCCCTTCGTCCCGTCGGCCGCGCCGGCCCCGGCCGCCCCCGCGCAGAAGTGACCATGCTCACCGCTGACCAGCACGGGTTGCCCCGCGCCTTGGCCGAGAAGCTGGGCGACGACGTCCGCGCCGCCTTCGCCGAGGCCCCGCGCGAGGCCCGCTTCAAGCTGCTCGCGCAGGCCCTCAACCTCGACGAGGCCGCGCTGCTCGCCGAGCTCGCCCGCCTGACCGGGCTCGAGGTCCTCGAGGAGCCCGCCATCGACGCCGAGGGCCTCAAGATCCTCCCGGCCCGCATCGCCTCCGAGGCCCAGGTCGTCCCGACGATCCTCGCCGGTTCGCCGGAAGGCCGCCTGAACCTCGTCACCGCGCTCCCGCCGGACGCCGCGACGATGGACTGGGTCGCCACCTTCACCGCGCGCCGCCCCAAGTGGTTCCTCGCGCCGCCCGAGCGCGTCGCCCAGCTGATCAACGAGAACTACGGCGTCGGCTCCGGCAGCCTCGACGACGAGGGCCAGGACCTGCCCGAGCAGGCCGAGGCGCCGACCGACGGCGAGGCCGACCAGGACGCCGCCGTGGTGCGCTTCGTCACCGACGTCCTCTCGCAGGGCGTGGCCGAGGGCGCGACCGACGTCCACTTCGAGCCGCAGGAGGGCCACCTCCGCATCCGCTACCGCGTCGACGGCCTGCTGGTCGCCGTGCCGCTGCCGGAGAACCTCGCGCGCTTCCAGGACGCGATCATCTCGCGCCTGAAGATCATGGCGCGCCTCAACATCTCGGAGCGCCGCCTCCCGCAGGACGGCCGCATCAACTTCCGCGACGGCAAGAACGTCCTGGATATCCGCGTCTCCACCATCCCGACGATCTACGCCGAGTCCGTCTCCCTGCGCCTGCTCAACCAGCGCAAGGAAGCCTACGACATGGACCGCATCGGCATGTCCCCCGACGAGCAGGCGCTGGTCCGCAAGGTCCTCGACTACCCGCACGGCATCATCCTCGTCACGGGCCCGACCGGCTCCGGCAAGTCGACCTCCCTCAACGCGTTCCTCCGCGAGATCAACTCGCCCGAGCTGCGCATCGTCACCATCGAGGACCCGATCGAGTACGAGGTCCCGGGCGCCAACCAGGTGCAGACCAAGGCCGAGATCGGCCTGACCTTCGCCAACGCCCTCCGCAGCACGCTGCGCCAGGACCCCGACGTCATCATGGTCGGCGAGATCCGCGACCTCGAGACGGCCGAGATCTCCATCCGCGCCTCGCTCACGGGCCACCTCGTCTTCTCCACGCTCCACACCAACGACGCGCCGGGCGCCATCACCCGCCTCGTCGACATGGGCGTCGAGCCCTTCCTGGTCGCCTCCGCCGTCGAGCTCGTCATCGCGCAGCGCCTCGTGCGCCGCCTGTGCCCCGACTGCTCCAAGGACACCCCGGTCGATCGCGCCCGCGTGCTGCCCGCCCTCGAGGCGCTCGGCATGGGCGAGCCGGAGCTGGCGGGCGTGAAGACCCTCCGCCAGCCCGTCGGTTGCCGCAAGTGCCGCAACACCGGCTACCGCGGCCGCGTGGGCGTGTTCGAGATCTTCCACCCGAAGCCGCTGCACGACCTCATCGTCGGCCGCGTGAGCAACCGCGAGCTGACCGACAAGGCGATCGAGCAGGGCATGCGCCCGCTCGCGCGCGCCGGCTGGCTCAAGGTGACGGCGGGCCTGACCTCGCTCGACGAGCTGGTCCGCAACCTGAGCTCCAACGAGTAGTCCCATGCCCGCGTTCCAATACAGCGCCCGCGACGCCCAAGGGGCGGCGGCCGACGGTGTCATCCAGGCCCCGAACCGCCGGGAGGCGCTCCGTCGCCTGCAGGCGCGCGGGCTGCGGCCGACGTCGGTGCTGGAAAGCGGCGCGGCGGGCCGCGCGAAGGAGGACGTCCGGTCGGCCGGCGCCGATCCCGAGCCGACGGGCGAGCAGCTGCTGCCGTTCCTCGAGTCCATCGCCGACCTCGTCCGCAGCGGGATGTCCGCCGGCGAGGCGCTGCGCATGCTGGCGAACCGCACGCAGAAAGGCCCGCTGCGCACCTTGTGCGCAGGCCTCTGGTCCCGCCTCGGCGAAGGCCAGAACCTCTCGGCGGCGATGGCCGCCTACCCGCAGGTCTTCGACGGCCAGACCATCAACCTCATCGCCGCGGGCGAGGCCACCGGCAACATCCTCGACGTCATCGAGCGCCTCATCACGCACGCGACCGAGCAGAAGGAGTTCCGCCGCAAGATCGTCAACGCGCTGGCCTACCCGAGCTTCATCTGCGTCGTCGCCCTCTTCGTCGTCACGTTCTTCGTCCTGTTCCTGCTGCCCCGCATCAAGACCCTGCTCGACTCCCTCGGCGGCCAGCTGCCGCTCGCCACGAAGCTGCTGATCTGGTTCGCCGACGTGCTCAAATGGGTCGGGCCGCTCGGGCTCCTGGCCGTCGGCGTCGCCGCGCTCGTCATCAAGCAGACCCGCCGCACCGAGGCCGGTCGCCTCAAGACGGACGAGCTGCTGCTCACGGTCCCGCTCGCGGGCACCTTCGTGAAGCGCGTGTCGGTGCTCAACTTCTGCCACACCCTCGCGGTGCTGCTCGAAAACGGGATCACCACCGCCGAGGCGCTGCGACTCGCCGAGAAGACCGCCCCGAACCGCGCGATGCGCGCCCAGCTGCACACCGCCACCGACCGCGTCCTGGAAGGCGAGAGCCTCTCCCGCGCCCTCGCCAAGACGGGCTACTTCGAGGCTCTCCTGCTCGACCGCATCGCGATCTCCGAGCAGACCGGCAACCTCGCCCCCGGCCTGCGCGACATCGCCCGCTCCTACCGCGCCCAGCTCGACAAGTGGCTTGGCGCCGTCTCGCAGACCATCTCCGCTGCCGTGCTCACGGCCGCCTTCTCCTTCGTCGCCTTCATCGCCTACGCCATCGTCTCCGCCGTCTTCGAGGTCAGCTCGAGCTTCCGGTTCTAGGCCCGGGCGCGAACGCTGTTCGCGCCGGAGGACAAGTGGGCAAGGGGCGTAGCTCTTGCCTCTGACACCGCGCGCTCCGCGCGCGGGTAGGGGCGGATTTAGGAAGTAGGGATAAGGAAATGGGAGGTAGGAGATACTGCAGCTTCGCTCCCACTCCCCATTCCTCACTCCCTAACACCTGTCGCTCCCTGGCCCACTGGCCAACTGGCCAACTGGTCAACGGGTCAACTTTGACTCTCTCTGAGCCTCCGAGCCTCTTCATTCCCAACCGCTCGCGAACTGCGTTCGCGCCGAGCCTCTACTTCGCCGCAGGCGTCGCCGGTTTCGCTTCGACCGTCGCAGGAGCCGCGGACGGTGCCGTGGGCGTGGTCGGCGCAGCCGCCGGCGCGGCCGCTTCCGTCTTCACGGGGGCG